>DLVS01000519.1 GCA_003445095.1 Verrucomicrobiales bacterium | reverse complement strand
GGCGACACCGCTTTGCCGCGGCGCGTCAGCCCCAGGCGACGTAGGAATCGATTCGACGCGCGTCCAGCCGCAAAAGCGCCGTCGCGCTGACGCTGGCCGGCGCACTCCAAATTTTCGGCTCATGGAAATGCTGCACTTCCAAGGTCCGGACGTGAACCAATGGTAATGCAGCGGACGGTTCATCTTGGGACTCGGCGCGCCGCCGAGAATTGGTGACTAAACAGTCCGACGGGCGATTCGTTGAGCGCCCATTCGCCAGAGCTGGGCCACGTCGCGCCGATTTCGCAATCGCGGAACCCCGCCCAGACGCTCCGGCGGGCGTCGTGCTGGGTCACCGCATTGCACACGAACAATCGAAGACAGCCAACTCCGAGGAGTCCCCTCCGGCAACGTCGCGGCTCGAGGCATCCGAACGCTTTGGTGCGTTGCGCGACTTGCCCGAGTAGCTCGGCGAGTCGGACTGGGTCGAAGTGGTGCACAAAAAGGTTGGCGTAGATCAGGGTCACTTCCGGTCCCGTCAGGTGCTTAAGCCAATCCAAAGCCTCGGACGTGTGAAGTTCGACGGACCAGCCGAGTCCCGTGAGCGCAGCAATGGACTGGTCCGCAACAACGTGATGTTGGTCTACCAGGAAGAGTTGGCTTCCTGGTGGCGGCCCCGGGAGGCGGCGCCAAACCTCGGCGGACAACACCGCGTCCCCCGCCCCGAGCTCTACCACTCGCCAGGGAGTTCGGCGATCGAGCGGTAGCAGCGATTCGAGCAGCTTCGGCCACCGCCGGTAATGTCCCATTATTCGGTTGATCCGACGCAAGTCCCGGCGAGACCTGAGCGCATCCTTGTCGTCGGGCGACAGAGTGTCGAGCAGCTCCGGTTGGACGACGCGATCCATGGTCCGGATTTAACCGACTTCGATCAAGGCGCCGTGGCAGGAAAACCCGGCCCCGAACGAGGTCATCCACCACCGACCTCCCGGCGCGCCTTCGTCCAAGGCACTCGCGAGAGCGAAGAGGACCGAAGCGCTGCTGAGGTTGCCGAATTCGCGCAATACGCCGGCACTGTGCCGCAAATCTTGGTCCGCGAGGCCCAGGCGCCGTTGCAGTGCCGTCAAAACATCGCGTCCGCCCGCATGCAGAATCCACTCTCGGACATCCTGAGGCGCCATCCCGAGGTCTTGGAGGAGCGAATCGAATACCTCACCGGCGTAAATCGCAGCCACGTCGGGGACTTCGAGCGTTAACACATTGCGGAGCATCCCACCACGTGTTTCGAATCGCAGTCGCTCGCGGTTTTCAGGTGACAGCCTTGACACCATTCTTTTCCACCCAATTGACCGGCGGTGGGGTGCGGGACTCGCCGAAGCCACTACCGCTGCCGCGCCATCGCCAAACAAACACGCGCTGATCAATACTCCGGGGTCATCATCCAAGAACATCGCGGCGCTGCACACTTCAACGCAGACCACGAGCACGTTTTGCGCGTGTCCGGATCTCAGAAACACTTCCGCCGTCTGCAGTGAAGGCAACGCCGCTCCACAACCGAGACCCACTAAATCCAACGCGTTCACGTCGCTTCGCAAACCCAGCCGCTCCGCCACGTAACTGGTCAGGCCCGGACACAAATAGCCGGTGCACGTCGCTACGAGAAGCGCATCCACCGATCGCGTTTCGAGTCGAGCTTCCGCGAGGGCTCGTCGCGCTGCTTCCGTTGCCAAGTCGGGCGCGTTTCGCGCAAAACGCGCGTGCAGCGTGTCGGGGTCCAGCGCGAACGCCTCCGCGAGTGAGTCGAGGGCAAGATGGCGTGCCTCGACGCCGTTGACTCCGAGCAAGACTTTCCGGAGAATCGCCTGCGAACGGGACCGCAGTTTCGAGAATGCTTCCGTCTGTCGGACTACATCCCAACCTTCGAGTTGGGTATAGCGCTGAGAGGGTGCCGCGGTACCGATGCCGTTGAGGAACACGGAGGGGAGAGTTGCCTTGGTAGGCTCGATCGGCAACCTCGCTTGGTGAGACGCCGAACACGAGTCCTCTTCCCGTCCTTTTGGGGACGCTCGTCAGAATGTGGAGGTTTCAACCAAGAGCGTGGGAGGATGGGCGAGATAGAAAGGAAACGCTGGTTGCATTACCACGCCAAGGTGAGGGCTCCCACGCCCACTGCGGCGATCCACAGCACGATAACCGCTTGAATTCGGGAGCAGCCGGCGCGCACGAGCCGGTGCGAAAAATGGTTGTTGTCTCCGACCCAAAAAGGCTTTCGGTGGCGCGTGCGAATCCACACGACGCTGACGAGATCGGCTAAGGGAACCGCCAGCAGAAATATTGGGCTCAGCACAGCCCACCGGCTTGGTGCCGGTTGTTCAGGGGAATAGAAGTGCGGCAGGATCGCGAGGACAGCTAACACAAACCCCACGAGGTGACTCCCGGCGTCACCGAGAAACACCGTCGCCCGCGGAAAATTGTACGGTAAAAACCCCAACAATGCTCCCGCCACGAGCAGGGCCAATGAGGCCACCAGATACTGCCCAGCGTTACCCGCGTGCCAGGCAAAGCCGGCAGCCGCGATCACCCCCAAGCCACCGCACAGGCCATTCATGTTGTCGTTGAAATTGAGCGCGTTCGTCACCGTTAGGATCCACAGGACTGTGACCCCATAACTAAATAATAGGCTCGGGACAAACAGGGTGACCCGCACTCCGGCGCCAGCGACAGCAAAGGCAATCACTGCTTGGCCCAGGAGTTTGGCCACCGGTTTCAATTCGTTTCGGTCATCCCACCATCCCAAGGCCCCCATCCCTAACGCGCCGAGAAAAATCGCCGCCAACTCGGTGGCTCGCCGCCCCAGTCCGTACCCCAACTTCCCAACGGCTTCGGGTTCGAGCAGATGGAGCTTCACTGCCGCAATCCCCATCAAAACCACGATCGCTAACCCAGAGAACACCGCCAACCCTCCTGCCAAAGCGACAGGATGGTGATGGATTTTCCGATGCCCCGGATCGTCCACGAGGCCCCACCGCTCGCACCATCTGCGCCAAAGAGGTGTGAAGGCGAACGTCGCGACGAAGGCTCCGGCAAAGGCCAGCAGGTAGACATTTGCCGGAAATGTCATGACCGAAGTACGTCGATCCGATCCGGTAATTGCCTTTGTTCGCGCGAGCCGACCAGTCGCCGGTAAAGCGCTCGCAACTCCTCCACCATCACCTCAACCCCAAAGCGATTACGGACAAACTCCCGGCCAGTCGCGGCCATTTGTTCTCTCAACCCCGAATCACCTTCCAGCCTCCGCAACCGTTCCACTAAGAGTTCCTTTTGACCGAGCGGGACGAGGAAGCCCGTCTGCCCATCCAGACACACCTCCCTGGCGCCATCGCAGTCAAACGCGACGACGGGTTTTCCTGCCGCGAGCGCTTGCGGCAAGGCACGTGGCAACCCCTCACGTCGCGACAAGTGGACCAGCACATCCATGAGGGCGTAGTAACGAGGCATTTGTTCTGGCGGCACCAGGCCCGCGAAAACAAACCGGTCACGCACCCCCGTCTCGTTGGCCAGTCGCTCGAATTGGTCTCGATACGGACCGTCCCCCACCAAGAGAAAACGGACTCGCGGAATTTGGCGCACCAAGTCCGGAGCGATGGCGAAAAGGTCTTCGTGCCCCTTCAGCTTGAATAAACGCGCGACTTTGCCGATGACGAAATCGCCGTCTCGCAATCCCATTTGGTGGGCGAAGGAAGGATCACGGCGCGCGTTCAGAAACGGGGCCAACTCAAAGCCGCTGAAGATGCGAGTATATTGCTCCGGACGCCCAATCCCGGCAGCGAGGTACTGCTGGGTCATGGCGTCGGCAACGACGACAAAGTGATCGGTGCATCGACCGGCGAGGCGTTCCGCCGCCTTCAAAAGGAATCTAGCTAGTGGACCTTGGAACGGGCCGAAGCTGGGGCCGTGAATGGTATGAATAACCCAGGGAACGCCCGCGCGCCGTGCCGCCAGTCGGCCCAAAATTCCCGCCTTGCCGCTATGGGTATGGACAATTGTGGGGCGATGCGCCCGGAATCGAGCCGCCAATTGGCGGTACGCCCGGAAATCCGTCGCGGGCCGCACCGCGCGAATCAAGTCGGGCATCACGGTGAGACAGCCCGGGGCGGAGGCGAATTTTGATTCCAAGGAACCTTCGGCGCCGTGGGATGGCCCGGAAATAAGATCGACCTCCCAACCCGGCGTTTCCCGTAATCCGAGGACAGAGGAAACCGTATTTTCCTGAGCGCCACCCACGATCAATCGGGTGATGACGTGAGTGACGCGCATAGGACTTGGCGAAGCCGGACACCAGGGCCGTGAATCTGCGACAGAGCGCTACCGCCCCCGCAATCCGGCGACGCGCGTGACGACGTTGGAGTACTCGGTCGTATTGGTGGGCGCCAATTTCAAGTAGTGCTCGAACGACATGAGCGCATTGTTCGTCTCTCCGCGCCGCAAAGCAATTTCGGCCAGGCCAAAATGAACCATCGGTAGGTCGGGAAATTTTTCTTTCAGGGCCACGTAATCTCGCAGGGCGTCATCGAGTCGATTGAGCCGGAACAAGCAGACCGCTCGATTCAGGCGCGCCGCCGGATTATCCGGTTGAGCACCGAGGGCTTGATCCAACAAGCGCAAGGCCGGTTCGAATTGCTCTCGCGACAGATGAATTACCGCCAGGCGTAAGACAGGCACGCTGTCGTCCGGTTTGAGCTTACGCCACTGCTCTAACAGCGGCACCGCCTCGTCAAAGCGCCGCTGTTGAATGTAGAGTTGCGTCAGCAATCCGATGATCGAAGTGTCCGTTGAGAATTGGGCGCGCGCATCTTTCATCCGCTTTTCGGCTCCGTCCAAGTCACCCTGGCTGAGAGCATAATAAATCTCGAGCCGCTGCTGGCCCATCTGCTCCTCTTTGGTAGCCGTTTTCGTGGCGGGGTCGGCTGCCAGCCGATCCAGGGCGGCTCTCGCCGGGGCGACTTGCCCGCCCTGCAAATATGCCTCGATTAACCCGAGTTGGATCGGTATTTGGCCCGGCGCGAGTTGATCCGCTCGATAAAACGAATCCCAGGCTTGACGGGGCAGCCGCTCGGCCGCGGTCAGCAACCCAAACCCATAGGTCGCCAGGAGGTTGGGTTCATCGATCGGTCCGTCGGCGGAAAGAATCTGAAGGATCGGGACGTTGGCGGCCGGGCGGCTCGCGTCGGTGGGTGGCGCCTTTTTGTTGCGCAAGGCTTCGTTGACGACCCGGTTCACTTGGGCTGCTCGGTTGTCCGAGTCGGCTCGCAATGCTTGCGTGAAGAGGCGATTCGCGTCGTCCAAGCGATTCACGCGCTGGGCTCCCACACCTAGAGTATTGGCCGCGCGCGACCAGGCGTTGGCCAACGCGGCGCCATCTCGCGTTTCCAACTGGCGTGCCACTGCCACGGACGTCACGGTCGGCTCGTAGTCACTCCACGCTTGTACGGCCGAGGCAATTCGTTCTGGGGGGCTAACCTTTGGAGCCATTTCTGCTGGTTGTGGAACCAGGGCGAAGATGATCCCGGCCGGGAGTGCCTGAACGTGCTCCAAGAAAAAGCCGAAACTCGGCTGCAAGTAATAGGCACGTCCGGAAGCCGCGAGTTTTTGGACAATCTCAGTCGTAACCCCCGCCACATTCTCCGTGACGGTGGCTATGGGAGCGACTTCCGGAACGGAATTCCGCGCCGAATGGGCCAGCCACTTCCGGTAGTTTGCATCGGGACCTCGACGGCTTTCGAGGAACACGTGAAGCGGCGATCCAGTCCGCGTTCGCAGTTCGGCCCGCGCCAGTCGCGCGAGCATGGGGTCGTCGGCCACGACCAGCACCGGAGAGGCGGGCAAGGGCTGCGTCAAAGCCCGTGCCAGACTGTGCGAGTCTCCGTTGTTCTGGGCATGGATGATGGGCGAATTGCGGATCAGCAACCCCGCCGGCACGCCAATGCAGGCGAGGAGCACAACCAGTGCGGTCAGTTTGCCCAGTCCCGCAAATATCGGATTGGGACGGTCCCAGGCTTTGTGGGCGGGAACGAAACCAACCAAGAGAAACCAGCCGGCGAAGTATCCCGCCGCCAGAGCGCTGCAGAAACTGAACGTCAGCAACGCCAAGCTGCCGGCGGATTCGTTGAGATAGACGAGGCGCCGCGGACTAAACGGCGGGTCAAACGCCATATACACCGCCCCGGCCAACCATAGGATTTGCAGCAACAGGACGCCGCCGAACGTCGCGTAGCGCTCAATCGTAGTTCCTTTGCTGCCTTCCCAGCGAATGCCCACCAAGGCCAAGGGCAAAATGGCGACCAGGGCCAACAGCAACGGGCGCCCTCGCGGCATCCCCAGAAGATATACCTTCTCCAGCGTGAGGTTCATTTTTAGGGTCTGCCAGAACCCTAAATCGGGCGCGTCCCGCAAGCCGGCGAACACCGGCGCGACGAAGTAAAACAGCAAACCGGCCAATCCCCAGAGGATCATTCGCGTTAGAAACGCCGCGTTGAAAAAAGACCAGCCGCGAATCCAAACCACGGCGGTTACATACAACGGCGCAAATCCGATCATCGCCCAGTTGTTGGTAATCCCGGCTCCCCAAATGAACGCCGATGCCCACAGCCACCCTTCACGGAGATCCTGTCGGTACTCGAGCAACGCCAGTACGCAGATTCCGAACATCAGCAAGTCCAGCATCTCGCCGGATTGCAGCGTCGCATTCTCCCAATAGGTCAGTTGCAAGCCGAGTAAGCCGGCCGCCAAGATCACGGGCAGTGCTGCGAACCAACCCCGTAGCAGGGGCTCTTCGGCGTGGCCTCGGATTCGTTGTTCTCGAGTTCGATCATGTGGGAGCAGCGCCACGCACCGGGAGAGCACCATCACATTCAACGCTCCTAACACTGCCGCCAAAACATTCATGACCCACGGAACTCGTTCGGGCGAGACCCACCGCGCCGGAAGTGTGTAGAGGTACAAGAGCGGCTCCGAATAGGCGGGTTCGGGTTCCCAGCCGAGCAGTTGTCCAATCAGCGCCACATTGCTCGGCCCGACCCAGGGATGCAGTGTAAGAAGGTACAGCACCAGGCAGGCGCCTCCCAAAATCCAGGGAAGCAGCCGAACGGTAAAGGGACGCGGCGACGTCGAAGTATCATCCATAGGGTCGCAGACCGGACGTTGGCCGGCAGCTAATTCAGAGGCAAAACAAAAGGCAACCCACCTCTGCTATCGTTTGATTCCTCGCAGGTTCTCGTCGAACCAGTCCGCGAACAGAACCACGTCCTGATCCATGCCCGGCCAGCCGTGGTCTTTTCCTGGTCGCCGGTCTAGTTTGATGGGCGCCTTGACTCCGGCTTCCTGACACTTCTGGACGAAAAGTTCAGCCTGGTAAATGGGAACTAACTTGTCGGCCTCGCCGTGAATGATCAGCGTGGGTGGAACCGCCGAGGTCACAAAATACAGCGGCGAAATCTCTTTCCCGTACACCGCCCGGCTTTCCTCCGAACCGCTTCGGGGCCCGAACGCCGGCTGAAAATCCTTCAGGACACCGACACCGACTGCGTCATCGCCTTGTTCCCGCCAATTCAAATAATCGGTCGGCGGAAAGAAGCAGGCCACCGCCTGAACGGCACTCGATTCACGATCGACCGGGTCTTTCGCGTCGGCCGGTCCCGGTTTTCCTTGAGTCGCGAGTGTCAAGGATAGGTGTCCACCCGCGCTTCCTCCGATCACTCCCAAATGATTCGGATCCACTCCATACTCGGCGGCGTGATGGCGAATCCACCGAACACTGCGGTGCAAATCTTCGATGATTTCTGGAATGATGAAGCGAGGTTGAGATCCGTGCACCACCGCGAACACGGTATATCCGCGATCCAAGAGCGCCTTCAAGAAGCCCGGATTGATCGCGTCGTGGCTGGAGAAGAACCCGCCCGAAATGATCGCGATGACGCCGTAGCCATTCGTGCTCTTGGGTTGCAAGACATCCAGCGTTAGCGCGGTCCCAAACTTTCGGCCGTAAATGACTTCAGTTCGGGTTAGCGGGGGATCAGCGGCCCAAGCGAGGAAAACCTGGACAAATGAGAGGACCGCCACTGCCAAACGCAATTTCATGAGAGTGCGTAATCTTGGGCTCAACCGCCGGTCCGCCGCAAGTGCGGTGACATGACGACCGCGCTGTGCGCCAGCGCGGCTTGAAAGTCGGCTAGGCCGTCACGCCAGGCTCCACGGCCTCCGCCTCCACCCATTTTCCGTGTTCTCTGATGAGGTCCACGAGGCGCTCGACGGCTTCCGATTCCGGGATGTTGAACTTCACCGCCTTCTTACCGACGTACAGATTGATCTTGTTCGGCGCTCCGCCGACGTAACCGAAATCCGCATCCGCCATTTCACCGGGCCCATTCACAATACAACCCATGATCGCAATCTTGACGCCTTTCAGGTGATCAGTTCGGGCTTTGATGCGAGCCGTCACCGTTTGCAAATTGAAGAGGGTACGGCCGCAACTCGGGCAGGCGACGTAATCGGTCTTGAAAGAACGGCAGCCGGCGGCTTGCAGAATGTTGTAGGCCAATTGAAGCGATTGCCCGGCACCCGATTCGCCGCGCACCAAAATGGCGTCACCCATACCGTCGGCGAGCAATGAGCCGAGGTTCACCGCAGCCCGTAAGAGGGCAATTTCTGGCGCGAGCGGCACCGGGTCGAAATTAAGACAATCCTTGAGGAGAATCGGATTGTGGCGACCCACTTGGTGAAGTCTGACGGCAAGCAGCCGAAAAGCAGTGATCGGCGGCAGCGTGATGCCATCCTTGACGGTCACCAACTGCGTGTCGCAATTGATCGTCTCGGGACTGAAAGGCGCGGACGGATCGAGCTCCAGGATGTTCAGATCTTCGTAAATCCCTTCGG
>DLVS01000249.1:8935-11088 GCA_003445095.1 Verrucomicrobiales bacterium | reverse complement strand
ACAGGTGGCCGACATCCTCGCATTCCTTGGAGCGCGCTGAGCGGGGAGAATGGGCTCAAAACGGCTCGCCGGCCCAGAACCTCGGCCGCTCTGGCGGATCGGCATTCGGAGCTTGTGAAAAATTTCACGAAGACACTTGACCCGAAAAACTCGACCAGTAGTCTGCTAAAGTTTTTCGCAAGGAAGGTCTCCAAAATTCTCATGAACTCGATGCTCAAGCTGTCCGCCGTGCTCGTTGCCACGACGGTTTCCCTCAATGCGGCGGAAATTACGGGAAAAGTTACGCTCAAAGGAACTCCTCCTCCCGCCGCACCAATTCCGGCCCTGGCAGCCGATCCCAATTGCGCCAAAGTCGCGGTGGGGGAGGCCAAATCCCGGGTTTACGTGGTCGGCGCAAATGGGGCTCTCGCGAACACGGTCGTTTCTATCAAGAAAGGCCTCGAAGGAAAGACGTTTACCCCTCCGGAGGCCAAGGTCGAAATCGATCAAGCCGGATGCATGTATTACCCCTACGTTTCGGCGGTGATGGTGGGTCAGAAGTTCGACGTCAAAAATTCTGACCCCTTCATGCACAACGTGAACGCCACCCCGAAGCTCAATAAAGGCTTTAACTTCGCCCAAGCCACCAAGGGCCAGGTCAATGAAAAGGTGTTCGACAAGCCCGAGTTGGGAGTCCGATTTGCCTGCAACGTCCACCCCTGGATGATCGCCTACGTCAATGTCATGGAGAATCCATTCTTCGTGGTGACCGATGACAAGGGAACTTTCTCCATCAAGGGCGATATTCCGGACGGCAAGTACACCTTGGAAGCGTACCACCAGAAGGCCGGGGCCTTAACCCAGGAAATCGAGATCAAGGGCGGCAAGGCGACGACCGATTTTGCCTTTGACGTCAAATAGAAGAGTAGTGTGACTAAGGCCGGGGCGTCCAATGGGATAGCCCCGGTTTTCGTTTCCACCACCATGGATTCCCGCCCCAGTCGAACCCAATTCGTTTTCGCGGTGCTAACTGCGACGGCGACCCTGGGTTTGATTTGCATGGGTGGCCTAGTCACGAGCAAAGGGGTCGGCATGGCGGTGCCGGACTGGCCGACCAGTTTTGGCTACAACATGTTTGCATTGCCCGTGCAACAGTGGTTTCACGGGGGGGTCTTCGACGAGCACACGCATCGGCTTTGGGCGTCATCGGTTGGTGTGCTGGTAGTGTTTTTGACCCGGTGGCTGGGGGGTGGTCGTTCGCGAAAGCAGTTCGCTGCCATCGGAATGACTGAAATCATCGGAGGATTGGTTCTGCTCAGTCTTGGGCCGGACTGGCGGGGTGCGGGACACTTTTTGGCGGGCATCGGTGGGGTGGTCTTATTGGCCGCACTCGTCTGGGCGGGCAATCCCCCAGCGCCCGGAATGTTGCCGCGATTGGGTTGGATCGCCTTTTGGCTGGTGCAAGTTCAGGGTTTGCTCGGAGGACTGCGAGTGGTGCTCGATAAAGTCATGGTCGGGCACCTAACGTTGGGTACCTTGTTAGGGCTGGCGCACGGATGCCTAGGGCAGGCATTTTTTGTGGTGCTCGCGGTGATCGCCCTGCTGCTGTCACCGTGGTGGGGGAATTTGAAAGGTACGTTGGCTAATCGGGTAACCTCTCGGTTGCAGACATGGATTTGGGTTGGAACCGCGCTCATCGTGGTTCAACTCCTCCTCGGTGCAACCATGCGACATCAGCACGCGGGGCTGGCGATTAGTGATTTTCCAAAGGCCTATGGGCAATGGTGGCCGGACACTGATTTGGATTCCGTGGCCCGCTATAACCGATTGCGGACCCACGACTCCACGGTGACCCAGGCCCAAATTCAACTGCAGATGCTCCATCGATTAGGTGCAGTGGCGGCGGCGGCCACGATCCTGGGGACTTGGTTCCTGGCGTGGCGAACGGCCGGAAACGCGTCGCCATTAACACTTCTGGCGATGCTTTGGGGGTGCCTGGTTATTGGTCAGTTTACTCTCGGAATGTGGACGATTTGGAGTAACAAGGCGGCGGATATCGCAACGGCTCACGTGGCCGGAGGCGCAATGCTGCTTGGCGTGGGTACATGGTTGATTCTTGTTTCAGGAAAGCTCAGTCTGCCTGCTTCCGCGACACCGCGGGCGGTTCCTTTGGC
>DLVS01000249.1:7843-8759 GCA_003445095.1 Verrucomicrobiales bacterium | reverse complement strand
GATTTTGGCTTGCTCCTGCAAGTTTCCTTGGGAACGGCCCTGCTCGCGAGCGGTGCGTCGGTACTAAACCAGTTGATGGAGCGCGAATTTGACGCGCGAATGCGTAGGACGGCGGACCGACCGTTGCCGTCGGGTCGGATCTCACCGACCGGGGCACTTTTGGTCGGCGCGTCGCTCAGCGTGCTGGGGCTTGCCTGGTTGTTGATCAAAGTCAATCCACTCACCGCGATCTTGGGAGCAACTACCTGGATCAGCTATGTCGCTGTGTACACCCCGCTGAAGCGAATCACGGTGCTGAACACGGTGGTCGGAGCGGTTCCGGGGGCATTGCCGCCGTTGATGGGATGGGCAGCGGCGACCAATACAGTTTCAGCACCGGGGTGGGCTCTGTTTGGAGTTCTGTTCTTTTGGCAGCTCCCGCACTTCATGGCCATTGCTTGGCTTTACCGTGACGATTACGCCGGTGCTGGGTTTCGGATGCTATCGGGAGTCGATCCTGAAGGGCACCGCACGGCCGCTTCAGCCGTGCGGAACACCCTCGCGTTGCTGGGGATTAGTTTGTTTCCTTTCTTGTTAGAGGTGGCCGGCCCCACCTACGTGGTGGGAACAATAGTTCTTGGCGCGACTTTTTTGATGTTCGCTTGTGCCTTTGCCCGGTCACTTACAGCACCCGCGGCGCGACGCCTGTTTTTTGCGAGCATTCTCTATTTGCCTCTATGGCTAGGGCTCCTGATTGCGGACAAGCGGACTCCACCGTTGGAGCTTAATGGATCGCCTTCGTTATCCTCGGCTCGAGTCGAGAGCACAGTTGTTCCCTGAGTTTTGACTACTTTCTCAATTAGGTTGACCGATTGAAGACTATGCAGCCAGCCACCACTCACTCTCCGACGGTACACGGGCACGCTTCGGCGGAGCA
>DLVS01000249.1:0-7620 GCA_003445095.1 Verrucomicrobiales bacterium | reverse complement strand
ATGCTGGGATCCGACATGGTGAACGATGGGGCAATGCAGGCCGATCTCTACAATGCCTTTGGGGCGATGCACGGTACGATCATGGTTTTCTTAGCGATCGTACCATTGGCTTTCGGCGCGTTCGGAAATTATGTGACGCCCCTTCAAATCGGCGCACCAGATATGGCATTCCCGCGACTTAACATGGCCAGCTATCATTTTTACTTTTTGGGAGGAGTGGTCATGCTCGCGAGCTTCTTCGTCCCCGGAGGTGCTGCCAAGTCGGGATGGACGAGTTATTCGCCATTGGCAACGCTGGCCGACCCGGTCAATTTAATCGACGGCCAAACACTTTGGTTGATCGGGATGGTCTTATTGATCAACTCCTCGCTGCTCGGCGCGGTGAATTTCATCACCACCATCATCCAATTGCGTGCCAAAGGCATGACCTGGATGCGCCTCCCGTTTTTTGTCTGGGCGCAGTTCGTGACCGGTTTCCTGCTGCTGCTGGCCTTTCCTCCCTTGGAAGCGGCAGGATTGATGCAATTGGCAGATAGCGTGTTGCATACTTCGTTTTTCCTCCCAACTGGCCTGGTGACCAGTGGGGGACCAGTGCCGGTGTCCGGTGGAGGGAGTCCCCTTTTGTGGCAGCATTTGTTTTGGTTCCTCGCTCATCCTGAGGTGTACGTGCTAATTCTACCTGCGATGGGTGTGGTGGCGGAGATCATTGCCAATAACACCCGCAAGCCGCTGTGGGGGTATCGCTCCTTGGTATATGCGGTGCTCGCGATCGGATTCCTCGCCTTCATTGTGTGGGCTCATCACATGTACATGACGGGTATGGGCACCAAGATCGCTACCTTCTTCCAAACCACGACCATGATGATTTCCATCCCGTCCGTAATCATCCTTACGGCGTTGTTCATTTCGTTGTGGGGCGGCTCGATCCGTTTCAATACCCCCATGCTCTTCGCGCTCGCATTCCTACCAATGTTCGGCATCGGGGGACTCACGGGATTGCCCTTGGGCTTAAATGCGGCGGACCTTTATCTGCACGATTCTTACTATGTCATCGCCCACTTCCACTATGTCGTTGCGCCAGGAACCATTTTCGGACTGTTTGCCGGTGTCTATTATTGGTATCCAAAAATTACCGGCCGGATGATGAGCGAATTGTGGGGTAGGGTTCACTTCTGGGGCTCCTTAGTGTTCATGAACCTCATTTTTGCCCCGATGTTCATTCAAGGCTTTCGAGGGATGAGCCGACGTATGTATGACGGCGGTGCTACTTACTTTAAGGATGGAGTCGGAGCAGATCCTGGGATCCTCTGGCTCAACATCGCAATCACGCATGCGGCCTACGGTCTGGCTTTATTCCAATTGCCGTTCATCATCAATTTCTTCTACAGCCTGCGGAACGGAAAGAAAGTCACTTCCGACAATCCTTGGGACGCCACAACGATGGAATGGCAGACACCGACTCCGCCACCCCACGGTAATTTTGCTAAAGAGCCGGTGGCATATCGGGGGCCCTATGAGTACAGCGTTCCGGGGGCAAAACAGGACTTCACCCCACAAAACCAACCAGGTTAACCCGCAGCGGACATCGCCGATCTATATTTCTGGCCTTTTCTTCCATGGAAATTCCTTACGTCGTTAAACCCCGTCCTGATACTGGACTGTACAACGCCAAAGTCGGCATTTGGTTATTTTTGGCCTCTGAAGTAATGCTGTTCGGAGCATTCTTTTCCTCATATATCCTCTTGCGGGTCACCTCCGCGACCGGATTTTGGCCTGATGTCGCGTCCGCGTGGCCGCATGGGTTGCTGAATATCCCGATTGGTACTTTCAATACCGCCGTGCTGATTAGTTCTTCAGTCACTGTGGTCATGGCCTGGATGGCACTGCGCGAGGGTAACTATCGAAAGTTTCGTGGTTTCATGCTGTTCACGATCGCGTGCGCACTCGGGTTTTTGCTCATCAAGACGTTCGAGTATAGAGAAAAGTTTGGCCACTACGTCATTCGCCTCAACGACGGATCGGCTGTGACGGGTCACTTGGATGTGAATGGCAAGAGTCCGCTCTTTTGGACGCTCGACACGGTGAAAGAAAAGGATATCAAGGAGCTTAGAGTCCTAGTGGACATCCCCAACAAATACCGCTTTCCCGTCGGGATGCAGATTCCGGAGCTGATTCATAAGGCGCATGCCGAGGCCAAGCACCACGAAGACCGTGAAATTAAGGTCGACGAAATTGAAAGCCTGAAGGCGTTTATTCCGTCCACGCATCCCTTCTTTGCCATTTATTTCACCATGACGTTCCTCCACGGACTGCACGTGTTGGCTGGGGGATTGGTGCTGGGCTACTTCACGTTTTTCGGCGCGCAGTTTTGGAAATCCAACCCTGAGCAGTTTACCAACCGGATAGAGGTGGGCGGCTTGTTCTGGCATTTCGTGGACCTAGTCTGGATTTTCCTCTTCCCCGTGGTTTATCTACTCTGAGTGTTTTTTTCCGTCGTTAAATTACCTATGAATCAATCCCAATCATCGCAATCGGCGTCAGCTTCCGCTGCCCACGATCAACATGACGACGCTGCGCACAAGAAGGTTTACTGGGTTGTTGGCGCCGCCTTGCTCGCGGGTACATTGATCACCGTACTGGCGCGGGAGTGGAACTTTAGCAGCGTGATGTTGACTGTGGCGGTCGCGCTCTTTGTCGCCACAGTAAAGGCGTTCTTGGTGTGTGGTTACTTCATGCACTTGCTGTCGGAGAAAAAGGTCGTGTACCTGACTCTCGCGGCGACCGTGGCTTTCGCGATTGGAATGGTTGGGCTTATCTTATGGAGTGATAAGGATCCAATTTCGGGAACGCGCCCAAAGACGGCTTATGTCCCTTAAAGCGTTTCATTTGGTCTTCGTCACCGTAAGCGTGTTGCTCATGCTGGTGATGGCGGCTTGGAATTTCGGTAACTACCGGGATGACGGGACGACTCAGGATTTGGTCTGGGGCTCCGTGGCGCTAGGAGCTGCGGCAGTGCTGGTGATCTACGGCAAAGTGTTTCTGCGTAAATTCAAGGACGTAAGTTTTCTATGAATCGCAGCCTCCAAATGCTCCTCGGGGTAGTCCTGGCTTTGGCGATGCATTCGTCCGCGTTCGGTTGTGCGGCTTGCTTCGGTAAGTCGGATTCTCCCATGGCCTACGGGATGAACGCGGGCATCATTAGCTTGCTGGCCGTCATCGTGCCTGTTCTAGGGCTTATCGCTTCATTTTTTGGGTACATTGTCTACCGGGCTCGTCGAGTAGGTTCCGAGTCTGATATTAATTCGCCCGCTGTATAATTGAACATTTCCATTTAATCGAACTAACATGTCGAATCTCTGGCATTTCTTTCAGAACCTCTGGCAGTATCTCTTTCCGCCGCCGAACGCTTCGGCCCAAGGCAAGGCGATTGACGAACTGATTTGGTACATTCATTTGCTGATGTTGGTGTTGTTCATTGGCTGGATTGCTTACTTCCTTTACACCGTCTACCGCTTTCGGAAATCGAAGAATCCTAAAGCTGACCATGTGGGGGCTCGGTCACACTTTTCATCTTATGCGGAGATTGGCGTGGCCGCGATTGAAGTGTTGTTATTGCTCGGGTTTGCGGTGCCCCTTTGGGCGAAGGCAGTCGACCAATTCCCCATCAGGACCGGCGATCCCAAGACTGACCCCATCGAGATTCAGATTATGGGGCAGCAGTTTGCTTGGAACGCCCACTATGCAGGCCCAGATGGCAAGTGGGGAAAACAGGAGTTGAAGGCTGCGGCACCGGGCAACCCGTTTGGCTTAGTCGCTTCGGACCCGGATGCCAAAGACGATGTGACTTGTTTGCGGGAGCCTTTTCAGGTTCCGGTGAATCGCAACATCATTTGTCGGATTTCCTCAATGGATGTGATCCATTCGTTCAAACTTCCGAATATGCGCATCACTCAAGATGCAATTCCGGGTATGACGATTCCAACGCATTTCACCCCTATTTCGAAGGGCAGTTTCATGATTATTTGTGCCCAACTCTGCGGCAACTTGCACTCAACTATGAAAGGTGAGATCAAGGTCGTTTCTCCTGAAGAGTTCGAAACCTGGTACGCGGCGAAAGCAAAAGCCGGCGGCGCATCTTCCTACGAATGATCGCAGAGGCGGAGCTCTCCCGGCCGCTGGATAATTCCAGCGGCCGTTTGTTTTTGGCGAGGTTCCGCCATATGTTGCGGTGGTGGGACGTCCGACGGTCACTAAATCAAAGCCTGCTTAGTTCCCGTTCCGGGGAGACGTCAGCGCCTGGGTTTCCAAAGGCGACTTGCATCCGGGATGGGGACGCCACGGTACGACAATCGATTGCTTGGTGTTTGGGTATGAATCATGACGCGGCTTCATAAGGCGATCTGGGCGGTGTTGTTGCTGGCGGTGATTGCGATTGCGGGGATCGCAATCTTTGCTGAATCACGTCGTTCACCCCTGCCGATTTTGGGGCAACTAAGTCCATTCCGGCTGACCAATCAGCTGGGTCGGGCGGTTGGTCCGGATACTTTGCATGGCGATGTCCTGATCGCGAATGTCATTTTCTCCCGGTGCCCAACTCAGTGCCATCAACTCTCTCAAAAAATGGCGCGCCTCCAGGGTCGTGTAGGTAAAGGCGTCCGGTTACTCTCGCTCACCGCGGATCCCGACTACGACAGCCCTGAGGTTCTCGCCCGATATGGAACTCGCTACGGTGCTAACCCAACACAGTGGTGGTTCCTGTCCGGGCCGAAGGCCGAGGTGTACCGAGTGGCTGAAAAAGATCTCCTGTTTTCCGTGATGGATACCGGAGAAACGAATCCCAAATTGGAAGATCGCTTCATTCACGCCGCCAGCTTTGTTGTGGTGGATAAACAAGGCCGACTCCGCGCCGTGGTTCAGAGTGAGGAGCCCGATGCCGAAGAGCAGCTCCTGGAGCTTTCTCGCCGACTGGTCCGAGAGACTCGCTTATGAATGGAGCCGACTTACCGGCGATCAATGCCGCACTTAACGGCCTGGTGACGGTGTTGTTGCTGGCCGGTTGGTTTTACGTCCGCACCGGCAGGCGCCTGGCCCATCGCAACTGCATGCTGGCAGCGTTCGTCACATCGAGCCTTTTTCTGATCAGCTACCTGTATCACAAGATTGTCGTAATGCAGGGCATCAACACTCTTTTTCCGGGGCCTCCAGCCCTGCGAATTCCCTACCTGATTCTGCTCGTCACCCACGTCATCCTGGCGATGGCCATCGTCCCAATGGCTCTGATCTCGATTCATCGTGGGCTGAAGGAACGTTTTGAACTGCATAAGAAAATTGTTCGTTGGACGCTGCCTCTCTGGTTGTACGTGTCCGTTACGGGCGTTTTGATTTACTTCCTTCTTTATCAAGTGTGGCCGAAACGGTAAGCGGCCTTGGTCGAACCTTTTCGATTTAAGTGCGCTCACTGACTGTTCGGCAACGATCGGTTCGGAATCCCGCCAGAATCCATTTTGTCCACCGCACGGTTGGGATCTTTGGGGCTGGAGGACGGAATCGGCGAGGTTTGAATCGCGTGGAGGGCTTCATAAGGTGAAGCTCGCGCTCCGTCTCGCCATCTGGTTCGCGGCGCTCTTGAGCCAATATGGCGACGACCTTTGCGTCGGTGCGCCCCAAAGGCGCGCCCGCCGGTGCACCTTCATTTCCCAGGACACATTTCTACTTCTGGTCTCGGCGTTCGCCTGCGCATGCTGTCGCCGTGGCCTACGCATTAGTGCAGCAATCGTTGACCCGTCCTCCGGTGGAAGCGCTCGAGCGCGCTTTCGCGAGCGGACGGGGGCTGACCCCGGCAGACGCTCGGTTCGTGGCCGATGATGCGTTCGGATTACTGGCGCGGAACTTGGAGTTGGACGATGCGCTGTTCTTACAGCAATCGCTCGGGGCTGAGGGGGTTGAGGTGGATGTTGTTCCTGAGTCGGATTTGCCTCGGTTGCCGGACTCTCAGCTCTTTACTCGGGTCGAATGTCGGGAAGGAACTTTGGCTTTCTTTGACGCGTTGGATCGATCCACGGAAGTCGCCTGCGAAGCGGTAGCGGTGATCGCTGCGGGATACGATCAGCGCGAGCTAAAACTCGAATTATTCTTGGCGAATGAGCCGCAACGGCTTTCAACGACACTTGAATTGTTGGAGCTGGATCGAATGCGCCAGTACGCCGACCTGGCGGAGCCGGACAATTCCGGAGAGCAGTTTCGTAATTTGGTTCGTCATTTGGTGAGCAACTGCCCTCGCGCCCGGCTCAATCGGGCCGCCGAGAATCTGGTGAAGGACGGGCTTGCCGGCGACGTGACCGAAGCAATTACGTATCCGAGGCCGACGGCCTACACGGAAGAGTTGTCGTGGCTGCTTTGGCGGGTGCGTGCTTCGAGCCAAACCGTGTGAGCGAAACAGAACCCGACTAAAGCCCAGCAAACCGTGCCTGCTGGGAAGAATTAACCCGGCGGCCACGCAAGGGGCCGCCCTCCCAACAAATGGCAATGCAAGTGCGGAACCGTTTCGCCTCCGTTCCGTCCGTTGTTAATGACCAACCGATAACCGGATTCTTCCAGACCCAGCTTATGCGCGACTTCGGCTGCTTTGAGCAAGAGGTGCCCCAGGACGGCCTGGTCTTCGGGCTTGGCTTCGCCAATGCGCGCGATGTGCTGCTTGGGTATCACGAGCACATGGACGGGCGCTTTCGGACTGATGTCGCGGAACGCCAGCACGTGTTCGTCTTCAAAGACGATTTCCGCAGGGATTTCGCGAGCTGCAATTCGTTGAAAGAGTGTCACTGGATTGAGCGTTGGGTTCGTGTGTTTCCGAAACTCATCGGACCACCAGGGCCGTATCGCGAGCGGCGGGTTCCTGAGCATACCAACCTCGCAGCAGTTCGAGGATCCACGCGGCCAGTCGGTCGCATTTCGGGCACCAATGACTCCGGGCTGCCAACTGCTTCACGCAACTGCGAAGTCCCCGAAATTCGACTCGCCGTGGGCGCTCGGCAAGTTGGTCGCGCAGCGCCGCCCGCAACTTGGAGAAAAACTCCAGCTCCCCGAGCTTGCCCGAGCCGGCGGCCAAGGCCCTTAAATCAGTGACGCGCGTCGACGCACCGTCGCCGACATAGGCAATGTCCGCTGTGATCCCGAGACCGTCGAGCGCCTTAGCCAGGGCGGCGGCAAATTCGGCAACGGTCACAAACGAACGTCCTAACTCGTGCTTGAAGTAATGCAGCACACCCGCCGCCGCGTTCTGGAGCACGTCTGGCTCCAACAGCGTCGCCGCCGATCCAACAAACTCGAGCGTCAATTGATCCACGGAGCACGGCAGGTAATTCCCGTCGTCTTGCTCCACCAACAGACAGTCTTCGCGCAACGCGATCATGATTTCACGGGCAGCAACTGGTCGGTCTCCTCAGAGTCGGCCAGGAATGCCATTTGACGTTTGTCCGGCGGAGGCAACGTAGCCAATCGGTTGACCTCGTCCACGAACTCGCCGACCTCTTGAAACTCACGGTAAATACTGGCGAAGCGCACATATGCGACGGCATCGAGCTCGCGGAGCTCCCGCATGACTCGCTCGCCGATAACCTTGGC
>DLVS01000396.1 GCA_003445095.1 Verrucomicrobiales bacterium | reverse complement strand
GTGTGCTCTTCCGATCTGGTTGGAAGTTGGTTCACACGTCGAATTCGACGAGTCCGGCGGATCGCCGCTTTGGAGCAGCAACAACGCTTAAACGACGAGCGTCAACGGATTGCCCGGAACATGCATGATGATCTCGGGGCTGGCCTGACCCGTCTCGCCTGGTTGACCGAACAACAAAGCCATGACTCCGCCGAATCGCGGGGCCCCGTGCGGTCGGCGCCGGAGCTGGCCCGAGACCTCCTGCGGTCGCTGGATGAAACGGTCTGGGTGGTAAATCCCGCTAAGGACCGGCTCGAGAGCGTCATCATCTACTTGGGCAGTTGGGTGCGAGAGTTTTTTGCCGGAACTTCGGTCGAAGTAGTGCTGAACCTGCCGCCCACGGTGCCGGAGCGCCCCATCCCGGCCGAGTGGCGTCATCATTTGCTGCTCGTGGTGCGCGAATCGTGCCGGAACGTTCTGCGACACGCCCACGCCCGCCAGGCCGAGTTCTCTTTGCGCGTTCCCTCGGACGGCCCGCTCGAACTATCGCTCCAAGACCACGGTTGCGGCTTTGCTTTGGAAACCGATTCGTCCTCACCAGGCTTGGGGGGAAACGGCCTGGCCAGCCTGCGTCGCCGTGCGCTCGAATTGAATGGAACACTGGAGGTTCGCACCACCCTGGGCCAGGGGACGCGAGTAACCTTGACGGTGCCCTTGCCGCCCGCGAGCGAGGTCCGATAAGGCCGGGATCGAGCCGGACGGAGCTAGCACAACTCACGGCTCGAAGGCCCGCGACGCTGTCGCCGGGAGCCGGTTTGCCGGTTTACAGAGCCGCGGGCTTTGCCAGCCCGCGAGGCTTCCCGTGAAACGGCTCCGTGGCGCCACCTTGTCGCATGGATATGCGACTAATGGTTCGGGTGAAAAACGGTCGAGACTGCCTGCGTTCGCCTCGGCGGACGCCAATAAATCGAAAACAAAACACATTACCATGAACTCTCACATTTGTTTTTGTTTGACCCACACGCTCGTTTTGCTCGGCGCGGCCACCGTTCTGGCGGGACCTTTTGATCCCTATATTTCTGCTTATGGATCACTCGGAGGAACCACTGCGCAAATCGTTGATGGCCAGATTGGCCATTCACATCTCTCGATCGAAACCCACATTGGAGATGACAATCGCTTCGCGTTCAACCAGCCTCAAGGAGGCACTTCGGGAAAATTACTCGGAGGTACCTATAGTTCGTTCGTGGATGTCCCCTCTGGTACGTTGCGAGCCAGCGTCACCGCGCCAGACAACTTGATATTTGATACCTATGCTTATGGTGAAGGCGTAGGCAACTCCGTCGCGCTATTCCTAGACTACGTCACGGTCTATGGCGATTTTAGTCATGGTGTCGTGTCATTAACTCTTAAAGCGCATTTGGAAGGCTCGCTGTTGTCGGGGCCTGACATTTCTCCAGAATACCCTTTTGCGCGTCCTGAAAGCTATGGCGTTAGTAAAGTATATTTCGGAGTGGGTGCCAGCGGGCCCAGTGATTCAATCAATTATCAAGTAAGCCATCAATTTGATGAAGCCGCCCGGCCTATTGATCAAGATCTTGCGATGGTAATTCGTGTTTATCCGACCGACGCTACCCAAGGAACGTTCACGCTCAGTGCGGCACTCCAAGTTCAGTCTTTGGATGGATCAACCTCGGCCTTCGGCAACACGGCGCGCTTCGATCTGGAGTTGCCTCCGGGATATACTTACACATCAAGCCTCGGCTTTCTCACCGCGGTGCCAGATGCCGGTGAGTATGCCTTGTGGTTGGGTTTTGGCTGGCTCGCCCTGATGTCATGTTCGCGGCGACCCTGGCGACATGATCTTTGCCCAACCAAACCACAAGCCACCGCAGCATGAATTGACTAGGCCGAAGTGACCCAAGCATACACCTTTTATGAAAACACGATATCGGCTCGCCTTAGTTGCGTTGGCCATGGCCCACTGCTTCTGCAAAACGATAGCGGCGGATAAATCGGCGCCAGCCATTGTGTTGTTGGATTCAGACAAAACAAATTATCTAGGCAGCACGATCGAACTCGCGCTGAATGAAAACAATGTGCTCGGCAAAAAACTCATTGATACGCTTACCGGAAATACTGCGTTGGTGAAAAAGTTACAATTGTACATCAACGACGTACCGATGAAAGGTATCGAGCCTCAATTGTACAAAGACACAGCGGGGTATCCGTTAGTAGTGAAGTTTGCGCTCACTCGCGATTCCCGAAAAGGTGGCAATGGAGACACTTGGGATCAGGTGTTCGACCGGATGAACAATCAGAACCAGAAACTGGCACTATCGTATAATTCAGAGCCAAGCCTGGAAGCAGACAAAACCTTGAGGTTTCAAGCCTGTGAGGGCATTAGAGGTATCGCCACCGCAGTTAGCGCCCTAGGCTTATTTGTGCTGCTGATGTGGTGGGCCGTGGCTAGTGGAATGTTGCGTGACGCAGGTCCTGGAACTGCCTACAGCCTGGGCCGAACGCAAATGGCCTTTTGGGTGCTGCTGATTGCTATAAGTTTCCTCGCCATCTTTACCGCTACCGGGGATATGGAACGCTTGCCAGACCAAGCCCTGACGCTAATGGGAATCTCGGGCGCCACCGGCCTCAGTGCCGTGCTGATCGGCAACAGCAAAAAGGCCAGTGCCGCCACTGGAGTTGTGGAAAAACAAGCTCAAGCCAGCGAGAAGGAGGCGCTCACCGCGGGCTTGAAGGAGCGAATCAAGCCGTTGGAGGCACTTGATGCTGCTGGTGGCACGACGCCCGCGCAAAAGGAAGAGCTGGGCAAGCTCAACTCACAAGTAACCTCCAACAACCAGGCCCTCCAGGAATTGAATGGCGAAATCAACAGACTGAAGCTTGAGGCCACGGCGAGCCCATCTTTCGCCGGGCCTCACGGATGGCTCAAAGATATTGTGTCCGATGGGAACGGCCTAAGTTTTGCGCGGTTCCAAGCTTGCTTGTGGACATTGATCCTCGGGGGGATTTTTATTTATAGCGTTTGCCAACGAATCACGATGCCAGAGTTCGACAGCACATTGCTCACCCTCATGGGAATCAGCAACCTCGTCTATATCGGATTCAAATTCCCTGAAAAGGCAGGATGAGCCCCAGGACTCTTCCGGATCGACCCTAGTTTGGCCCTTGCTGAAGGTTACGTATTCGCGGAACCTTCCTTCGCTCCCGCAAACGCGTTTTGCGGGAGCGGCAAGATAGCGAGCGGAAGGAAACTCGGACATTAGGGTGTGTTTCAAGGATTTGTGATTTTGCTGGTCATCGACTCCGGAGCCGCACTGTACTTAGCCTAATGAACAGTCCGAATGATCCGTGTTTCCATCGTTGAAGATGACTACGAAGTGCGCCGGGAGCTGGAGGCGCACTTCGGCGCGGCTAAGGACTTGATGATTTCTGGCGTCTTTGGCTCCGCGGAGGAGGCAGCGCGTGGATTGGAAGCGGCGCGTCCCGAGGTCGTGTTAGTTGATATCCAGTTGCCCGGCCGAAGCGGGATCGAGCTGATTTGGGATTGGCATCCTCGACTACCCCAGGCGCGATTTTTGGTTCTGACGACGTTCGACGATGAGGAATTGGTGTTCAGTGCGCTTCAGGCTGGGGCTACGGGTTATATTCTCA
>DLVS01000302.1 GCA_003445095.1 Verrucomicrobiales bacterium | reverse complement strand
GTCGTGATCGCCATCATTGCCATCCTGGCGGGCATGCTTTTGCCCGCACTGGCGCGAGCGAAGTCCAAAGCTCTCAAAACTCTTTGCACCAGCAATGGCAAGCAGTGGGCGCTCGCCGTGAGCATGTATGCCAGCGATAACAACAATTCTTTTCCCGACAACAGTGGCGGCGCCGGCTTCTCATGGATGATGCCGACAATGAGCAACTTCTGGAACAATTACCTGATCAAGAATCGCCGAACTTCTCGAACCAACAATCGCGCCGCCAATGATGTCCTCTTCTGTCCGACCGACGTCTGGCACCGCGTCGCGGAACGAGGGATGATTTCGTCCGACACTTCCGCCCAATTGATCGGTTATTTCTATTTGCCGGGGCGCAAGTCGGGGGACAGCGATGTCACCTCCGGCGCCCAGGGGACCGCCGAATGGTTCTTCAAAAAGAAACTGGATGGGCCCTACGCCGCTGCACCAATTCTGATTGATCGACTCCAAGCCGTGGGCTCCAAGACCACGAATATCTACGACCCGCGGCTTTCTTGGACGACGGACTACGATGGCAAGAAGGTACTGACGTCCGTGCATCGCGGTAATCGAGGCGCTCCCGAGGGCGGCAATTTCTCCTTCGAGGACGGACATACCGAATGGTTCAACGGCAAACGCGTCTCGCTCGGATCCGATTATGGGAGTTGGCAGTGCTTCTTTAAGATACCGATGCCGTCACAACCCTAGGACTGGCATCCTCGTTGTCGTCCTCACGCTGTTGGTGGCCCGGGCTGAATCCGGTCCGGAGCTCTCACCAACTCAGGCGGTTGCCAGGGGCCGAGCCTTCCTCGCGCGGATGATCGATCCGGAGTTAGGATTGCTGCCCGAGTTCTCGGGACACAGCGACTATTGGCTCTATCACGACAATTATCTCGCGGCGAAAGTGCTCGACCGGTCTTACCCCGACGAGGCGGAGAGAGTCCGCCAAGCCATCGCCAAACAGGGCATTGCTCGCTCTGGGAAAATCGAACTCCTGTTTAGTGAAGCCCAACTTCCTCTGCGTCGTTATGAATTGCGAGACGTTGCCAAGGTGGGGAACAAAACTATTCGCTCGGAATTCACCACAGCCGAACTTTTCGCCGCGCCAGAGCGGTATGCCGACTTGCTGTTTTTCATCGCGGTGGCCGAACCTGACGCCGCCAAAGCCCGGGCGGCTTATGACTCAGCGATGGCCATGTGGGATAACGTCGGATTCCACGACGCCGTGGTGATAGAGTCAGGTCGCTACGCCACTTATAAACTTGGCCTGGCGCTGCGGGTCGCTGAGCGGTTCCACGATCAAAGCGAGGCCTTGGCAAAAGTCCGAGAAAGGTTGCTCAAGCTTCAGAATCCCGACGGCGGCTGGATCACGGATTACCAACCCGACGGCACTCCCATCGGCATGGCGAATGTCGAGACAACCTGCCTCGCCATTCTCGGTCTGGAAGCCGGTGGCCTGCCGGTGCGTTGCAACCTGCGACCGGAATTCGCGCGACTGGGGTTGAAACAACGGAGTCAGGGAAAACGCGACACCTGCTCGGTTTTCTCCACCGTCGAATCCACCGAGTTCGCGCTCGCACGCTCCAATGGCAAGGGCGTCGCCTTGAGCGTCGAATACGCCAACTGGGCTGCCAATGAAACGACCGGCCGGGGTGACGACGGCGATTTCTTCCACAACATCATCCTGGGAATCCAGAAGCACGGTGTCTGTCCGGAAGAAGCGATGCCCTATGCGAAAACGTTCTCGCCTGACACCCAGCCCAACTCCGAAATCGTCGCGCAAGCCGCCGCGTTCACTCAGGGTCGCCGGCTCCATTTCCATTGGCTGAAAGGCTGGAGCAAAAAGGCGGGCCTCGACGATCGGGACCTATTGCGGGTGAAGACCGTGCTCGCCAGCGGTTCGCCCGTGAGCGCCGGATCGTACCACAGCGTTCTTTTCGTCGGTTACGAAGAGGACACTACCCAACCTGGCGGCGGACGATTTCTGATTTCTGACTCCAATCTCAAGGAGACGGAGATTTCGTATCAAGCGGCGAAAGAACGCTTCAGCGACCTGTTCTGGGTTAACGCCGAAGTGGAATCGCCATAAACAAGTGACGTAACGCGCCACCGCCCCTCGAGATTCCGAGTCCCGCCAACTCACCTCGGTCGCTGCAAGCGTTCGCGGACTAATTCGGGAAGATACTTGGTGGGCACCGAACCCTGATCAATGACGGCTTCGTGATAGCGGCCGAGGTCGAAGCGTTCGCCGAGGTCACGCTGGATCTGCTGGCGCAGCCGGTAATGCGCCATGCGTCCGACAAAGTAGGTGCTGAGCTGCGTCGAACTCTGTTTGGCTCGGATGATTTTCAAGCGCGCTTCGCCTTCTGACTGAAAGGCACCTTCCGTGAGCAGCTTCATCGCTTCGTCGTCAGTCATTCCGCCGCAGTGCATCTTGTAGTCGAGGATCGCGTTGACCACCGCGCGCAAATAGAACTTGAGCTGCATGAGCCGAACCCTCAAGTCGCCGTCGGCGTAACCCTGATCGAGCATCATCTGCTCCGTGTAAACCGCCCAGCCTTCGATGAACACACCCGATTTGAGCACGCGCCGAATAAGCGAGGGCGTCCGGTTCGAGTATTCGAGCTGCACAAAATGACCGGGGTAGGCCTCGTGAATCGTCAGAACTTGCAGCATGTGTTCGTTATATTCCTCTAAAAAACTCCGGATGCGTTCCGCACTCCAATCGGCCGGTGGCGGGCTCACCGCGTAAAAGCTCACCGCGGCGGCATCCAAGGGCGGGGCCGATTCCATGTACGCGAGCGAATTACCCCGTTTGAACTCCGGCATCTCGATCACCTGACAGCGATCCGGCTCAGGGAGACGCAGGATATCTCGCTCACGAATGAAGGACTTGATGCGGTCTACGGTCGCGCGGGCATCTCGCACGAGAGTCTCTGGCGAGCCGTGCTCGCGGCTGACGGCCTCAATAACCTGGGCCACGGTTTGATGACGCCCCGCTTCGTCGTCGGGAGGCAGCGGCTGTTTCGGGAAGTAACGGCTCCACAGCTGTCGAGCTACGACATACAGCTCGCGATTGACCCGAATGAATTCCGCCTCGGCGTCGGCGAGGACCTGGTTGGCCGTGACCCCAGCATCCAAGACCAGCTCGAGTTTC
>DLVS01000642.1 GCA_003445095.1 Verrucomicrobiales bacterium | reverse complement strand
CCACCCACTTTTAATCACACCCCCTGTGTCGCACCTCTTGCCATGTCGCTTGCTTCGCGTCGTGGCACCGCCCTAGAGTCGATCAGGAAGCCTAAACATGACCTCGCCTCCCCCGACTTCAGCCGAGCATCAGCTTAACTGCTTAGGGGTGGGTGAAGGTTGGCCCTCCGGCAGCCGGCGCCCGGCTTCGTTTCTTTACCGGCTGGGCGAAACTCGACTCTTGGTCGATTGCGGAGACGGCATGAGTTCGGCGTTCAAGGCCACAGGTTGGGATTATGAATCGCTCGACGCCGTTTTGCTGTCGCACATGCATAGCGATCACGTCGGCGGATTTTCGATGTTCGTCCAGTCGCTCTGGCTGAACCGTCGCCGCCGTTCGCTGCCAGTTTATGCGCCCGCTCGTGCGCTGCCGGCCTTGCAGGCCTGGCTCGAGGCCACGTTGCTCCCACCTGGGTTGATTGGGTTCGAACTGCAATGGCGTCCGCTCGTTTCTCACGAGCCGTTCACGGTGGGGGGCGTGACCGTGGTCGCTCATCAAGGGACGCATCTGGATTCGTTGCGACGCAGCTTCGAAGCCCAACATCCGAATACGGCGTTCGATTCCTACAGCTTTGTTATCAGCGATTCACGACGCAGCGTGGCACACACGGCCGATGTCGGTGGGGTGATCGACTTGCAGCCGCTGCTGGCGGCCCGGCCAAATCTTTTCGTGAGCGAGCTGTCGCATGTGGAAATTGAGGCCATCACCGACGCCATTCACAAAACGCCCCCAGGGCGAGTGGTCTTCGTCCACATCGCTCGCGACTATTTGCTGGACGTGCCGCGTCTCGAACAGCGCCTCCGCGAACAGCTCGGTGATATTCCGTTCAGCCTGGCGCGGGATGATGACGCGATCGCGTTTTAGGTCCGAAAGGAAGTTTGCCACACCGGGTCGAATTTCCGCATCCTCGGAACGTGGTTTCCCGTTCAAGGTTTGGATTCATGGCGTGGCTCGTGATGGCGTTCAGCACGATCGCCCAGCGAATCCCTATCCTTGAATCGAGTTCCGTCACTTGGTTTCAGAGGGGCACCACCAACGAGGTCGTCTTGAACGGGCAGGCGCTGGGTGAAGTGACTAGCATCATTTTCTCGGGCTCCGGCATCGTCGGTATCCCTGCCCCCAGGACCGCTCCCGCCGTCACGTTGGAACCTTCCGGCGCAGGTCTCACGGCCACCGCCGTAGACAATGCCAAGTCACGGGCGTTCCAAATCGAAATCGGTCCGGATGCGCCGCTCGGCAGTCGCGAACTTCGCGTGGCTAGCCCCGGTGGAGTATCAAACCCACTGGTCGTCAACGTGAGTGATCTTCCGGAGGTTCGCGAGGCGACACTCGTGGGCTCTAAGGAGGAAGGGGCAATGGTCACCCTTCCGACGGCCCTTTCGGGTGTTATTGGCGCGAGCACGGAGACGGATCGTTTCCGGTTCAAGGCGCGAGCGGGCGAGAAACTGATCTTCGATGTTCAAGCCAACCGCACGGGCTCGCCGCTGGACCCCACGCTGGTTCTACTCGATGCGTCGGGGAAAGAACTCGCGCGCAGCGAAGACGCGCAAGGTCTCGACCCGTTCCTCGAGTTCACGCCCACCGCCGACGGCGAATTCAGTGTGACCCTCCGCGATCAACGTTTTCAGGGCGGAGGCGACTATCGATATCGAATGGTGATGGGCGCCGTACCGTATCTCGATTTCCTGTTTCCCTTCGGTGGTCAGCGGGGCACGTCCGTAGAACTGCAACTCCAGGGGCGGAATCTAGAGAATGCCGACCGAATGAATTTGCGCCTCGCCCCCGATGCGCCTCGAGGGCGGCCGGACATCCGAGCTCACACCGCTCAGGGTTATTCCAATCCTCAGCCTTTCGAAGTGGGCGATCTGCCAGAATTTGCGGAGGTCGAACCCAACAACAGCGTGGACCAAGCGAACGCCGTCTCCATTCCGGTGGTGATCAATGGTCGGATCGGCGAGGCCAAAGATTCGGATTATTTTCGATTCAAAGCTCCGGCCGATGGCAAGCTAGTCGCCGACGTTCAGGCCCGGCGGTTCGGTTCACCGCTAGACGCTCTCTTAACTTTGCTGGACAGCCAGGGTGCAGTCATCCAACGCAACGATGACTCAAGTGGGCCTGATGCCCGCATCGAGTTCGACGCCAAGAAGGACACCGATTACCTGCTGGCGCTGCGAGATCTTACCGACCGAGGTGGTTCGCGATTCGGATATCGTGTGACCGTGAAAGCCGCGGACACCACGCCTGACTTTGTGGTACGGTCGCCCGCCGGACGTTTCCGGATTCATCAGGGCGGCTTCACGGCGGTGCGGTGCGACCTGGAGCGACGTAATGGCTTCGACGGTGTGGTCCGGATCACTGGCGACGCGCTCCCCCCGGGGATTACTGCTGCCGCACTCGTTCTCGGTTCGGCCCCTAACTTCGGCTGGATTGTGCTTCACGCCGCTGCCGATGCTCCGTTGGGAGCAAATCCGTTGAAACTCATCGCTTCCGGCGAACGGTCCGGCCGGGCACTCACACGACCAGTGCAATTCTCCGAGCAAGGCTGGTTGACCGTTTTGCCGCCGGCGAGCTTCGAGTTGGACGTCGCCCAAGCTTCAGCACTGGTTGAACAGAACACGAACACGGTGTTGGACGTCACCATCACTCGACGGGAAGGATTCAACGGCGAGGTGAAAGTCTTCGCTGAAGACGCTCCGAAAGTGAGTATTCCGGCGGTGACGATTTCCAGCGGACAAGCGCGGGCTAAAATGGTTCTCGCCGCCGCGTACAACGCCGATTCTGGACCGCGTCCCATCATGTTGCGAGGTGAGGCGATCGTCGATGGCACCACCAATATTCAATACGCCCTCGCCCCGGTGCCGTTGACGGTTCAAGGAATTCCGATGTTTCTCACCGCGATGCTTCCGGGGTCACCGTTTTTCCGCACCGATGCGGTCCGGCTGTCGGCCGTGGCCTTGCCCACGAACACGCCTTCCGCGGCCAGCCGGACAGAGTTCGTGGTCAAAGTGGATCGCCGCGGATTGCCCGGCGAGATTGCCTTAGCGTTGGAAAATCTTCCGACCGGAGTTCTGGCCACCGTGAATCCAATTCGGGCAGAGAAGAACGAAGCGACGATTGAATTGCTCGTGAGCGATCAGGCCGAGACCGGCAAAGAACATTCCTTCAACGTCATTGGGACGGTGACGCACCAAGATCGAATTTGGCGCCAAAAGACCCAGCCGGTGACCATCAATATTGTGGCGCCCGAGAAGACCACTGCTTCAACCAATTCCGTTGCGCCGCCTCCAGCGCCAGCAGGAAAATAGCTCACCAGATTTCGATTCGACCGAATCCCCCCTCTCCGATGATCGTCGCGCCTTCCTCATTCCTGCCATTGGCCCTAATTCTGACCGGAGCCAGCTTTGCCGCAGAGAAGCCCGTCTCATGGTATCACGACGTCACACCGATCTTCAAACGCTCGTGCAATGGCTGCCACAATCCGAATAAGCTCAAGGGTGAAGTGGACACCTCCACCTTCGCCGGTTTCTTGAAGCCCGGCAAACACGGGCCGAGTTTCGTTCCCGGTGATCCGGCGAAGTCTCGAGTCATTGAGCAGATCAGCGGCGACGAACCCGATATGCCGAAGGAGGGTGATCCGCTCAGCGCCGCCGACGACGTGTGGGTGGACGGCAGGATCATCACCGGTGAGAACCCCGCGTCCGCCGCGCGCTTCGCCGAAGCGATCGCCGCCGCGACGGCGGGCAATCGCAACTGACGCGCACGCGGCAA
>DLVS01000850.1 GCA_003445095.1 Verrucomicrobiales bacterium | reverse complement strand
TATGTCTTCTTTGTTTTTTTTTTAATGTGGCGTGATTGCCTTTACCCACAAGAGCGGCTGCTGTGTGCAGCCGGGCGAACCTCACGCGATGCTCCAGCGAGTCCTGACCGGCGTTGCGCGGCATCCCAATGTGTTCGGCTACGTGATGATCGGCCTCGGGTGCGAGGGGCACCAAGTGAGCGGACTTCGGGCGGATGCCAAGCTCGACCAACTCCACGTCGGCGATCCGCCCCCCACGTTCCTCAACATCCAGCAACAGGGCGGGGTGCAAAAAACTGTGGAGTCCGCGGCGGCGGCCTTCGCGAAGTTATTGCCCGCGGCCAACGCAGCGAAAAGAACACCTCAACCGTTGAGCCAACTCGTGCTGGCGCTGAACTGCGGTGGCTCGGATGGCGCAAGTGGCATTACTGCGAATCCAGCACTGGGAGTTGCCAGCGATGAACTTGTCCGTCATGGCGGCACCAGTGTGCTGGCGGAAACTCCGGAGATTTACGGTGCCGAACATCTCCTCACTCGGCGCGCGCTCACTCGAGAGATCGGCGAGCAACTTTTGGCGCACATCCGTTGGTGGGAACAGTACGTGAAGCTATTCGGCGCCTCGATCGACAATAATCCGAGTCCGGGTAACAAAGAAGGCGGCCTGACGACCATTTACGAGAAGAGCCTGGGAGCTTTGGCGAAGGGCGGTCAGGCGCCCTTGAGCGCCGTGTACAAATACGCCGAACGCATCACCCGACCGGGATTCGCGTTTATGGACACACCGGGCTTCGATCCGGTGAGTATGACCGGGCTCGTGTGCGGCGGATGCAATATCGGTGTGTTCACCACCGGTCGCGGCAGTGTTTATGGCTGCAAGCCGTCTCCCTGCCTCAAAGTCGCCACGAATACTGCGCTCTATGATTGGATGCGCGATGACATGGATATCAACGCTGGAACCATTCTCGATGGCACCGAAACCGTGGCCGAAGTTGGACACCGCATCTTCGAGAAAATTCTGGATGTCGCGAACGGAGAGCGTACCAAGAGCGAAGCCCAGGGATTAGGCGACGAAGAGTTCGCCCCCTGGATTCTCGGGCCCACGTTTTGATACGACCAGGAGCGCGGGCGGCCCCGCCCGCGTAGAGAAGCGCATTGTCAGTGACGTGCATTGCGGCACCCCAACACCGACTGGCTGCTCGGGAAAGCAGCTGCCACCTGGTGGAAGCTCTGCTCCAGCAGAGCGAGTGGGTCACTTGTCGATGCGATACAGCGCTGACTTGGTCCGGAGAAACAACGCTTTCCCCGAAACGGCAGGCGACGCCATGAAGCCATCTTCGAGTTGGTTTTCGGCGAGCTTGGCGAATTGCCGCCCCGCGGCGACGACAATGGTTTTGCCTTCTTCGCTGCAGAGATAAATCCGGCCTTCGCCAGCAATCGGTGAAGCGGAGTAGTTCCCTCCCACCCGTTCGTTCCAGACTACGTGGCCGGTTTTCGCCTCCCAACAGGTCGCGACGCCGTTGTCATCCACCGCGTACAACAAATCTCCGAGGAAAAGGAGCGCGGGCTTCTTAGGCACATTTCGTTTCGACCGCCACTCGATCCGCAATTGAGAATCCGCGGGCGTAGACTCATTGGCATCGATGACCTCTCCTTTGCGGCCGGGTTTGATCGCCAGCACCTGGCCCTGCGACCAGCCGGTAGGCACAAAGACCATCCCGAAGCCGACCGCCGGCCGTGTGCCCGCCGAATGGCTCGTGCGCTCTTCGACGCGCCAGATTTCGGCGCCGGTCGCCGGATCATAGCTGTACATCGCCTTAGCCCCTTGACTGAGTAGTTGCGACACGCCGTCAAAGGTTGCCATCGTGCAAGTGGCAAACGCCTTGCGCCAGTCACCTTCGCTCTCGGGTTTTCCATCAGGCCCGAGGTCTTTGTAATCGATCCCGCGTTGAGTCTCCCAAAGTGTCTTGCCCGTGCGCTTGTCCAAGGCCACGACAAATTGGTGATCGCTGCCGTCGAAATTCATGAACAAGCGGTCGCCAACCAGAATGGGTGATGAGCCGGCACCGCGGTAGTGATTGCAGACGAAGTCGCGCCGTTCCCACAGCTTCGCGCCGGATTTGGTGTCAAGGCAGGCCGTGCCGGGCGACCCAAAGGTTACATAGACGCGACCTTCCTCGATCGCGGGGGTGGGCGAGCCGTAGGTGTTGAATTTGTGGGCGAACTGGGGCTTCTCGACTTCGAACAGTTGGAGGTCGTGAATGACCGTTCCGGATTCGCGATCCACCGCGACCGCGTACAAACGATGCCCCTCCTCGGTGGCGGTGCTGACCCAAACTTGCTGATTCCAGATGACGGGCGACGACCAAGCGCGGCCGTGGATGGGCGTCTTCCAACGCACTCCGTTGGTCTCGCTCCAGTGCAGGGGAAGGCCGGTCGAAGTGGACACTCCATCACCGCGCGGTCCGCGGAATTCGGGCCATTTCAAATCGTCCGCCGCCTGGGGCAGGGAGAGTCCCGAGAGCCACAGGGAGAAAGCGAGGCAGAGGAATGGATTCAGGTTCACGGAAGCAAGAATACCGCAGCTGTCGCCGGGCCGGCAATGATCCATCGTTGGGGGCAGCCACTCTTGAGGAGCGAGAAGCGAGAAGTGAGCAGCGAGGAGCTC
>DLVS01000435.1 GCA_003445095.1 Verrucomicrobiales bacterium | reverse complement strand
GTCCCTTGCAGCCGGACCGACAAGGCGACGGCATCGATTTGCTCGTCGTTCGCGAACTCACTGGTGGCCTTTACTTCGGCCAGCCCAAACGGACCGAGGAAATTGTGGAAGCCAATGAAGGTGGCGGCGAAGCACGTCGATTCCACCGGGCCATCGATACGATGGTGTACACCACCCCGGAAATCGAACGCATCGCCCACGTCGCGTTTGGGGCGGCTCGGTCACGCCGGAAGAAAGTCACGAGTATCGACAAAGCGAACGTGTTGGAGAACGGCGTACTTTGGCGCGAGGTCGTCACTCGCGTCGGCCGCGGCTACCCGGAGATTACGCTGGACCACATGTTCGTGGATAACGCGGCCATGCAATTGGTGCTGCGGCCCACGCAGTTCGACGTGATGCTGTGTGAGAATCTCTTCGGCGACATCTTGAGCGACGAAGCGGCGGCGTTGGCTGGGTCCTTAGGAATGTTGCCCAGCGCTAGTCTTGGAGGAACGAAGGGGGATCGAACGTTCGGACTGTATGAGCCCGCCGGTGGTACTGCGCCGGATATCGCCGGGAAGAATCTAGCCAATCCGATCGCACAGATTCTGAGCGCGGCCCTATTATTGCGGCACAGCTTTCAGTTGGAAGACGTCGCGCGTGCCGTGGAGCAAGCAGTGTCGAAGGTCATCGATCAGGGACTACGCACGGGTGACATCTTCAATTCCGCCGACCGATCGGCGACTCGGGTCGGGACACGCGAGATGGGAGAGGCGATTGCCGCGGCGATATGAGTGGCCAACGACGCCCGCGGCCCTTGAGTTCTCCCCCGAGCTCAGCGCGACGAACGGCGTTGGCAACGGTTTCGCTGGCTTCATCCGTTGATGAAGGTCCGATCTTTTTGGGTTTGGAATGCGGGGGAACCCGCTCCGTGGCGCTGGCGGTTAAGGGGACATTCCTCGAAGGTAAACGCTCCGAAGCTGGTCCGTGCAATCTGCGATTGGTGACCGATGACCAACTCGAAGCGCGTTTTCGGGAGGTGACCCGTGGATTGCCCGAGCCCTCGGCGATTGGTGTGGGGATGGCCGGAGTTCGAGACGCGCAAGATTGCGCGCGGATCGAGCGAGTCTTGGAGCGAATTTGGCCAAGCGCGCCTCGGCGGGTGGACCACGACCTTGAATCCGCCCTCTTCGCCGCGGAAATGGAGGCGACGTCGCCGCAGGTTGCGGCGCGAGTCATTGTGTTGAGCGGAACGGGCTCGTGTTGCTACGGACGCAATCGTGCCGGAAGAGTCGCGAAGGTCGGTGGTTGGGGACATCACCTGGGCGATCGCGGCAGCGGCTACGACATCGCCCGCACTGCGTTCCGCCTGATGGCCCGAAACTATGATCACTCTGGCCGACTGGGCGACTTTGGCCGTCACGCGTTGCGGCAGTTGTTGCTCAACGAGCCCAACGACTTGATTGCCTGGTTTCAAGACGCTTCGAAAGCAGACGTGGCGGCATTGACTCCTGCCGTATTCGCGACCGCTGGAAATGATCCCTCGGCAGCTGCGGCCCTCCAGGTAGCTCACGACGAACTCGTGTTAGACGCACTCGCGTGTGCGGCTCAATTGGCCGGAACTCGCGAGAACGTAGAGTTTGTCTTCGCCGGGAGCGTGCTCCTGAAGCAATCGGGGTTTTCGAATCGGGTCGGCGTTTCGATACTTAAGAAGCAACGCGGGAAGTTTCGTCCGCTAGGTCGTGAGTCGGTTTGGGGCGCGGTCGCCATGGCGCGAAATGCTTGGGAAGCCTGCGGTGGCTCTGGTGACACATCCCAGGCGCGTCTCCGGAAACCGAGGTTGGAAAGACAAGCGCCCAGGTCGTTAGCCGGCCCAATCCCCGCCTCGACTCGACTTTCGCCGACGGAGGCACGCAATGAACGATCCCGCAACCTGCACCGAATGCCGCTGGCGGCCGCGATCGACTTGATGTTGAGCGAGGACGCCACCGTTCCTCCGGCATTGGGCGAACATCGAGGAAAGTTGGCGCGCCTCGTCAATATGGCCGTGTGTGCCTTCAAATCAGGCGGAAGACTTTTCTACGTGGGCGCGGGCACGAGTGGACGATTGGGTGTTTTGGATGCGAGCGAATGTCCGCCCACCTTTCGCACGCCGCCCAATCAAGTGCAGGGAATCATCGCCGGCGGAGAGCCCGCGCTGCATTCTGCAGTCGAAGGTGCTGAGGATGATTTCGAGGCGGGAACAAGGGTGATGGAGTTCCGAAACGTGGGCCCGAGTGATTTGATTGTGGGTCTGGCAGCGAGTGGCCGTACGCCATTCGTTTGGGGTGCCCTCACCGCTGCCCGGAGGCGTCGTTCGAAAACGGCGCTCCTGTGCTTCAATCCTTACCTTCAGTTTGCCCCCGGCCAAAAGCCGGACCTGGTGCTCGCCGTAAACGTGGGCCCTGAAGTGCTGACCGGCTCAACTCGCCTTAAGGCCGGCACTGCCACCAAGCTCGTTCTCAATATGATCACGACCCTAGCGATGGTTCGCCTGGGCAAAGTTGTGGGAAACCTGATGGTGGATCTGAATCCATCGAACAAGAAGCTACGCGACCGAGCGTGCCGAATCGTTCAAGAACTAACCGCGTGCAGCGCATCGGAAGCGAATGCCACGTTGGAACGATCGGCTTGGGTGGTGACCAAGGCGATTCGGTTGGTAGGCGGCCGAAAGCCCTCGAGAAAGCGCCGAGGCAATCAGCGCGGAAGGTAGATGAACTTGATCGTTGTTCGAGGCGCGCCCCATTACCGTGAAACCATCGCCCGCCAACTTTGAAATGCTCGACAAGGAGGAATTGCTGAGGCTGTGTGATCGTCTCCGGTCGGGTGATTCTGAGGCGGTTGACGAGTGCGTCGCGTTTCTTGAGGTGGACACTCGAGGTGTTTGGCATGGGCGAGCCCGAGCGATGATGACTCGGCGCCTCAAACATTGTCAGTTATCGGAGTCGCAGCGAGCTCGGGTTGTCCGTTCCATTCTTGGACGTCTCGTCAGCGGTTGTTTCTCCGAACAGTTTAAGGACCAGCTCCGCCTCGTTCTGCAGGTCGCGCCCGACCAAGCATTCGCGGCGGCCCGGAGTTGTCAGACTGCTCAGGCAGAACATGTGCGGCGGTACGCCGCTTGGGTATTGTCCCATGAGTCGCCTACCTAAGACTGCCACTAGGTTGGTGGAGGCAAATCACCACTCCACTTCTCCCGGCGCCCCGGGCCAACCTTGGAACATCTTATCCACCGGCATTATCGGCGGTGATTACTCGCTCCTACCCTAGGCGCCTCTAGTTTATGCCAATCCGCATTGTCGCTTGTATCGTAGCCATCACATTCATGCTCCTCATGTCTGCGAGCGTTTCCGCCCTGTGGAAGGTTTGGAAGGGAGACCGGGGCTGGAGATGGCCGCTTCTTGCCCTAATTTCTGGAGTTATCGCGATTGCGGCGGTCTCCGGTAGAACTCCGCTCGGATCGTTCCCCGAAGTGGCCTACCGCTGGTCTGATAACCACAGCCAGATTACGCTGCGTACTGGCTGGTGTTTTTACCTCCCACTGGCGATTGCCGCGCTGGCCCTTTTCATACGCGTCCGACGACGAAACTCGACAACGACCGACGCCTAAGACGAATCGCTTCACCTGTGGCAACCGAGTGATTCAGAGACTTCCTCCGCGGTGCTCGTCGCGAGGCGGATTCGCTTCACGTCGCGCTCCATCCGCCGACACATAAACATGACTCCTCCGACGAGTGCGGCGGTCCAGACTAAGACTCCCAACACCAACGAGGCCGCTGACGCCGTATAGAGCTTGCCGGCTTGGCTTAAGACTGCCACCAGACCGAAACTCATGACGAGGCAGAAAGCGGTGATGCCAAGTGAGTAACAAAGGATGCAGGTGCGCTCTTCCTTAGAACGCGCGGTGGAGACCGCGGCCTTGGTTCCGAAGTAGGTGCAAGCGAGACCGATGACTGGGCCGACGAATACGCCCAAACCAAGTTTGGCCAGAAGACTCTTGCCGGCTGTGCCCGCAGTGCTGCCGGCAACGGTCCCGACCGTGAGTGCACCGCTCGTAGCTGACCCAGAAAGCATTGGCAACGCCACCAACACGCCAGCGGTGAACGACGGACCCGGTCTTGTGCGGATCAACGTGGATTCCACAACGGCCGCCAGCTCCTCCCTTAACATCGCCCGGCCACGTGAAAGCCGTTGCTTTACCGCCTCTTCTGAAAGGTCGAGCGCGTCGGCGACTTCCGTCACCGATTGACTCTGTCGATAGAAAAGCACCAACGGCTCGCGGTAGGTCTCGGGCAATCCCGCGAGCAAACGCCAGAGTAGAGTCGCCTCTTCTCGAGAGACGGCTTGCTCGGCGGGGTCAGCCTCAGACCCGGCGTGTTCGGTTGCCATGTCGAGCGATTCGTCGGGCTCACCGCGTCGCCGTTCTCGGCGAGAAGCGTTGGCAGCCAGGTTGCGGACAATGCCAAATAACCAGGCGCGT
>DLVS01000794.1 GCA_003445095.1 Verrucomicrobiales bacterium | reverse complement strand
GGTGGCCGGCCCCGGGCTGACTATCCTCGATCGTGTTGATGGGACCATTGTTCGCCAATTGCCCTTGCCCGCGATGCCTACCCAGCCCCCGGTGTTGACGCCGGACGGTGTACTTTTGTTGGTCGCGGCGAATCAGCTAAGGGCCTTCCGAGTTTCCGAAGGCCTCGACACCGATGCGCCTTGGCCGATGAACCGGCGTGATTTACGTGGGTCTTCAAGTCGCCCAGGCTCCGTTCCTCCTCCCGAGGCGCCGCAAGTTCAGCCTCCGACCGTATTTGCCAACAAAACGCGGTTGGTGGTCGAACCATGGTCGCGACCGACCGGCTACGAACTCTGGCGAAGCGATAGCCCCGACTTCGTCCAAGCGACCCTACTCTCCCGATTTCCAGTGGGAGAATCTCGAATCGAGGATGGGACTGCGGTTCCTGGGCATACGTATCACTACTGGATCCGCGCACAAAACGTCGGCGGGTTCAGCGCCTTCGTCGGTCCCTTCGCGACCCACAGCATTAGCGTTCCTCGGAAATGGAGGACCACGGGGTCGGGGCAGACGCCACCGGCCGTGGCATCGGACGGAACCATCTTCACGACCGGTGCGGCCGGGCTCACGGCCTTGCAACCTGACGGATCGTCGAAGTGGTCGATTCCAGGATTGGAAGGCCAACCCGTCGTCTCGGCGGATGGGACCATTTACCTGCGCGCGCCAGAACGCTTGTTTTCTCTGACTTCCCTGGGCACCACGAATTGGAGCGCCGAGAATACTGCGTTACGACAGACGGCACCGGCCCTGGGAGCCGACGGGTTAATCCTCATCCCCGGCGCTGGCGACCAATTCGTGGCGTATCGAGCTGACGGAAGTGTCGCCTGGCAATTTGCCGATGGATATTACGCCACCGCGTCTCCCTCGGTGGACACCGACGGAACCGTCGCATTTATTGCGGGCAACCGAGATCTAGTGCTCCGGCATGCCGACGGCTCGGTACTCTTCACCGGTCAACAGAGCGATTCGTACTTCCAAACGGTTTCGGCCCCGCCCTGGACAGCCGACGGGAAGCTACTCTTGCAGCCAGAGATCCCTGGCTGGCTCCAAGCGATCAACCGAGACGGGACTACTGCCTGGACCGTCGAATCGGCGGTCCCAACCTTCAGCCCTCCAGCAGTCGCTGCGGATGGAACCATCTTCGTGCGACTCAGCTTGGCCGACCCGCCGGAATCATTAAGCGTTTCTTGGATCGTCGCCCTGAATCCCGATGGCCGTCATCGCTGGAAGCAACGGACCGATTCCCTGCAAGGGACTCCGGTCCTGACTGCCGATGGCCTCGTTTTGGCAAATGGAACTAACAGCATACGCGCCTACCGCGCGGATGACGGAATCTTGCAATGGACCTTGGACACGGCGGGAGCCAACTCGCTGCTGTCACCCATTCTCGATTACGATGGGACGCTGCTCGTCGCTTCGAGTGGGGCCTTGGAAGCTTTCGATTTGGGAGTCGGTCCCGCGTTGGCCCCCTGGCCAATGCATCGCCAGAATCCTCGACAGTCCGCGTCGAAAGTACGTCCGGAAGGTCCAGTTTCATTGGGTCTAAAGGAAGTCAGTGCCGCCGAGGTGGTCCTGTCAGTGACTGGGCCCGCTCCCTCCGTCATCTTGCTAAAATCGTCAGACCTCCGGCTGTGGCGAAGAGAAGCGGTCGTCCCCACCGAAGGCGGAGCGACCAATCTCGGTCTTCCTCACTCCGATGCGGCCAAGGTGTTCTACCGGGTGGTAGTTCCTTGATCGGTTGTTCCCTCGCCCGAACTCAGCGCGGCGGCTTTGCCTTGTCATCGCTGGTGCTGAACTTGAGCTCCGGAAATCCCGAAGGACGGTTCGTGGTCGGCATCAATCCGTAACGAGCGGCTAACTGCGGGTCCAAGCGAACCCCGCCCTCCCGTTGAATCGCCCGAGACAACACAAAATTCAGTTCTTCGAAGGCCCTCCTGACTCCGTAAGCTGCAATGATGGCTTCGGCCAAGCTTTCCGGGCTCGCGTTGGTCGTCAGGCCGAATTTGCTGTACAGATCCGGCCACAATCGGCCCAAACGAGCCTCGCCGGAGATTCGCTGGATGAGTTGTTCTCGGAGCATGTCCTGGTTATTGACCCACGAAGCCCGGACCTGAAGCTCGACAAGTTGGGCAAAGATCGCGCCCGTCGTGATTGTCAGCAACAGGGTCCCCAAACTGAGCCCCGCCAGTTGGCGAAAGATGGTTCGGTTCGACACCCGCTGACACGGGAAGTTACGTCGGGCCATCCAGAGCAATGCCGCGACCACCAGGATCCCCGCGCCGGCGGCTGCACTTAAGGCAAGGTTTTGGATGAAATCTGGTGAAGGCGCCCACGGCGGTGGGCTGATCTGATTGGATTCCCAGTCTGCTTGGACTTTCTCTTCCCAGGCACGAAACACCGGCGCCATCGCCGTGACGGCCAGACTGACCAAGCCCACCAATCCGACGGCAATGCCGCTCGCAGTGGCCGCTGCCTTCATCGTGTTTCGCGAGATCGTGGAGGCATAAATGCTGATGGCCAACACGGAGAATATCGCCCCTACGCTCGCGACCGTGGCCAACGTGTGCTCGTAGCTCCAGGTATCCAACCCCGGGTAGTCCCGAAAACCGATCCACAGCAACGACGCCGGCAGAACGACCCCCAGGAGTAGCCCCAACACCCAGGTCACGCTGAGTTTGATCCACCATTGCCGTCGGACGGAAGGCGGTTGGGTTAGTTGCCATTCGAGCGTGCCGAGCTCGCGTTCCTCGGCGACTGAAGTCGCTCCGGTGCCTAAGAGCGTGAGTGTCCCGAGCAAGGCGGTAAAGACTGCGATCCCAGAAAAATAGTTGAGCGCGTCGCGCAATTCGTCGTTCGTCGTGAAGGAACGCAGGGCCAGCCACAAGACCCACAGGCCAATCATGAGGAGCGCCACCAGCCACGGGACAACCTGCAAGCGCAGCTCTTTGCGAATCAGTTGACCGATCGCGCTGCCAGCCAGGAAGATTCGAGCCAACACCTGATCCACGGGGCGGCTCAGTGGGTGCAGGCTCGAATCTTTGGCCCCTCCTGCCCCGGCATCGCGAAGTTCCAAGCGCAGAAACACTCTCCAGCTGAGTGCGAAGGCTACCAAGAGATACGCAGGCGCCCCGATCCGCAGCAATCCTTCAACCCATGAGTCCGACAGCGTCTCGGCCGGATACTGCCAATGGTACACCCATTGCAATCCGAGCATTGCGATGAGCCAAAGGATCACTGGAATGGCGATGCAGAAAATCAGTCCCGCCAGGGTGCTGCGGGTTAACAAGGAGAAGAGGGGCCCTCCACAGAAGGCGAACAACGCGATCGGAATTATCTCGAGGAAATCGTTCACGCTCAGAGCGAACCGATCCGGTATCGCCACCGTGAGCCACAAATTGAACGTGGCGAACCCCAGCAGCACGACGAGCACGCCGATTTTTTCCCAATAGATCATCGCGCGCGGCAATGGTTGGGCGACGAGTCCGGCCAAGGTGCGTTGCTCAAACTCGGAGCCGAAGGCAGTCGCGCCCATCAACAGGCAGCCCAATCCAAAACTGACCGCGACGAGTCCAACGACGTTGCGGTCGGCACCCAGGGCGAGGACCCCGGGTACCAGCACCGCGAGCAAGCAGCCGGGAAGTTGCAGACGAAGCTCTTTCAGCAATCG
>DLVS01000677.1 GCA_003445095.1 Verrucomicrobiales bacterium | reverse complement strand
AGCGGAAAATAAAACTCGGGACCGATCGTTGCATTGGCCCCAGTGAATTTTTGCGGCGTGATGCCGACGATGGTGAAGAGGCGTCCATTAATGCGCAGGGTGGAGCCGACCAGGTTGGGATTGGAACCGGAGTTGCGCCAAAAGAAGTGGCTCACAATCACGACGGGAAGATCGGCGCCGGGTGATTCCTCGTCGGCGGTAAATCCGCGGCCACGCAGGAGTGGCACGCCGAGCACTTCGAAATAGTTGGCGCTGACGACGGCGGAAAATGCGCGGCGCGCTTCCGTATCCTCTCCGACCGCGACGAACGCGAGTGCTTGCGCGAGGACGCCGGTGAAGAGATCGCGACGTTCGCGCAGCTCACGGTAGGCAGGGTAGGAAAACGCCCGGAACTTGGCCGGCTCCTTTTTGTCTTGGGAATAGAGTTGGACGACCCGATCGGGCGCGGGAAAAGGCCGCGGATTGAAGACGAGCGCGTAGAAGCCACTGAACATCGCGGTGTTCAGTCCGATGCCGAGTGCAAGGACGAGCACGGCCGCGGCGGTGAAGCCGGGGTTTTTCAATAGTTGGCGGAAGGCGAATTTGAGGTCGCTCATAGTTTGTGACGAGTGACAGGTGACGAGTGACGGGAATCCAAGCGGCGGCGGAGCGCGTTGAGCATCTGACGCAATTCGTTCATCAGACTAAAGGCCCCGGTGGTTCGGGTATCGGTCATAAATCCGAGCGACCGGCTCAATCGGAACTGGGTCTCCAGTTTGGCGAGAGATCCCTCGGAATGTGAAATGAATTGGAGGCGATGCATCTCGTCACTCGCTCCTCAGCGCCACCATCGGGTCCACCCGCGCTGCGCGACGTGAGGGGAGGAATACGGCCAGCAACACGACCCCGGCCAGCGACAGGCTGGTTAGGAGGATCACTCCGGGCGGAAACGCGCTCACGTCGAAGAGCATGGATTGCATGGCCCGCCCGGCAGCCCAGGCTCCGATCATTCCCACAACCATGCCCGTGAGGCAAAGCCTGACCCCGAGGCCAAGGAAATGCGTGAGCACCTGGCCGGGCTGCGCGCCCAAGGCCATGCGGACGCCGATCTCGCGTTGCCGTTGGCTTACTGCGTAGGCCAACACGCCGTAGGTGCCCAGCGAGGAGAGCAGCAGCGCAACACCAGCGAAAACTCCTGCCAGTACCGCCGGCGAACGGCGCGTCACCAGGCTGTCGTCAATTCGCGATTGCAGGGAACGCAGATCGTCTAGAGGCATTCCTGGATCGCATTGGGCGACCGCCCGACGAAGCATCGGCGCCACCGCGACCTCCGGCAGGGATGACCGCACCGCCAGTGAGAAGGTGTCCGGCCACCAAGCTCCGTAGGGGAGATAGACTGTACCCTTGCTGGCGCGTTCGGTGACGTCCGACTGCTTGGCCGCGGCGACGACCCCGATCACCGTGAACGAATCGTTGGGATCGAACTTCGGTCCGGTGGTGAAGCGCCGCCCGATCGGATCTTCATTGGGCCAATAAAACGCCGCCACCGCCTGATCCACGAGGCAGCCCCGTGGCTGGCGGGATCGGTCGACATCTTCCAGCCATCGCCCGCGCAGCAGCGCGATTCCCATCGTCCGCCAGTAGTCGGCCGTGACCTGGGTCACGTGATGGGCGCGAAGGATTCCGCCGTCACGGGCTTCCTGACCTTCGACCGCGATACCGTTGTCACTCCGGACTTCGGTGAACGGCAGCGCGCTGTTGATGGCCACGTGCGATACGCCGGGTATGGCCCGCACGGTCGTGACCAACCGGTCCACGAAGGCCAGACGCAGTGCTTGGTTGGTGTAGCCGCTCCAGGGAAAGGCGATGCGCCCGGAGAGAATTTGAGAGGCATCGAATCCCACCGGCGTCTCCAGCACTCGCTTCAGACTGATCCCCAACAGGCCCGCACCGGACAACAGCACAAACGCCAGCGCCACCTGAGCTACCACGAATCCGTGATATAACCTTTGTGCGCCGCGACCCGTCGTGCCGCTGCGCGTGGTTAACTTCAGCCCCGGAGCCAGCTTCGCTCTCAGACTGAAGCCGATCAGGAGCAGGGCCAGCAACCCGCCCAACAGCGCCGCGATGCCCAGCCCCGCGATCACCATCCTGGCGTCGAGCCGGATCGTCCCGCCCAGAGGAAGCTGCTCCGCCCCGAAGGTTGACAGCAACCGCAAGCTACCCGCGCTCAACAATGTTCCCGTAACGGCGGCCGCGAACACGAGCAGCAAGACTTCGGCAGCAACTCCGCGCGTGATGTGCCAACGGCCGGCTCCGAGCGCCTGACGCACGGCAAGTTCCTGCGCACGTCCATTGGCCCGGATCAGCAGCAGGTTTGCCAGATTCACCACGCCGATCAGCAGCAGGAAGCCGACCCCCACCTGCAACAGAACCAACGTGCGCCTCACCTGCTGCACGTGATCTCCATGCAAGGAACGAACCAGGGTGTGATACCCGGACTTTTGGATCACCTCCCTGATCGGATCGTCCTCCGCCTGCCGCACGTTGAAAGCATCCATCTGCGACTGGGCCGTGCTCCAGCTTACGTCCGGAGCCAGCCGCGCGATCATGTTCCAGTCGCCACTGTGCCGCTCGCTCGGGAGACGATCCTTGGGCGCATGAGAGGCGGGCCGGAAGAATTGTGTACGGCTGGACAGAAACCGAAAGCCGCGCGGCAGCACCCCCATCACGGCGACGCGGGCGCCGTCGTTTTCGAAGGTGCGTCCGATGACGTTGGGGTCGGCGTTGAAATGGCTGCGCCAGAATTCGTCGGTCAGGATCGCCACTTCATCCAAACGATAAGCGAGGTTCTCTTCCTTAAACGGTTGTCCCATCGCCAGCGGCACACCCAGGGTGGCGAAGAATTCCGGCGATATTCGCATCGTTGGCACGCGACGCGGGTTGCCCGCCTCCCCGATGATCACACTCGACTCCTGATAAATGGAAACGGACTCGAACGCCTGGAGTGCGCCGCGACGGTCGAAATAATTCGGCAGCGACCCCGGCACTCTGTCCGCGCCGGCGCCGGGATAGCTATTGTAAACGATGGCGAGCCGCTCGGGCGCGGCGAAAGGCAGACGGCGTATCAAGATTGCGTCCACCACCGTGAGGATGGTGAGGTTCGCACCCAAACAGATCGCCAGCGTGAGTACGGCCGCCAGAGTGAAGCCGGGATTTTTGACAAGCTGCCTGAAGGCGAAGCGGAGGTCGTTCATAAGCAGTGATGAGTGACGGGTGACAAGTGGTGGTTGGTCGCGGCGCGGGAACCCTGCAGAGTCCCCAGGTCGTCACTCATCACTCGCCACTGGTCACTTCTTCCGAAGCTGGGATTTTTCAGCAACTGGCGGACGGCAAATTTAAGGTCGTGCACGCGGAGTGGTTCGAGGGGCAGGCGTTAGAGGCATCAACTTCGGAAGGTGAAGCGCTTCCGGCGCGGCTTTGAAGTGGTCGAACTAGGGTGTCGCCGCGGACATCAGGTGGAGCGCGGCGGCGCATGCTGCCGCTTTGGTATGCCGCGCGGGAAGGAACCGGGGCTTCAGATTGAATCGAAGAGTGCGGGCTAAAGCGGTGGCTGCGCTGCGCTGAACCACCGCAGTCCGCAATTTGGGCCTCTGGAAGTGCATGCCGGCCGGGCTAAGATCGTCTTCTGTGACGGCCATGTCGAAGCCAAACGCCGGACTGACATCATCGGACAGCGGCACCAGGACCCGGCTGTCCGTAGACAAGTGGCTCGGGTTTGGAACCCGGACAACGAACCCTTTTTTGATAGAGGCGTGACACGATTCTAACACGACAACAGTTGCGAACGTCTCCGTTCGACTTCACGATGAGTCCTAAGAACGTCAGGTCTTTTCTCCATGAAACCGGTTGGAATTCGCTCACAGGTGAAATCAATTCATTGTCGGGGTCGAATCCCATACCTGTGCTGCCTTTGGCTTTGGTTGCTAGCCGGGCGTGCTTTGAGCGCCGAATCTGGGTCAGGAGTGCCAGCGATGAATCTCCTGTTGCCGAAAGCGCAAATTGCCGTTCTGGAGAATGACAAATTTTCCAATGAGACTATCGAAGCGCAGATGACCTGGGGAACGTTGACCAACCTGCCGGTGAAAGTTCGGAACCGCGGCCGCTGGTCTCGCTCGTGGAATAAGACTCCGCTCAAGGTATTTTTGCCCAACAATCCGGTGGAGAACCGTGAGTGCCTGAATCTCAACTCGACCTACCGGGATCCCAGTTGGATTCGCGAACGTTTGGCTTATCACGTTTACTCCATCGCGGGGGTTCCAGCCTCGAAAACCAGGTTCATCGAACTCCGGCTCAACTCGAAGTTCCACGGCATCTATGTCGAAGTTGAGCAGGTGGATTCTGATTTTCTCAAGTCCCGAGGGTTCAAGGGAGCCGAGGCGTACAAGGCAAACGGGGGGCGCCATGCCAGTGATGAACGACGCCTGAAGGATGAGGCCGCCTATCGCGGAGAGTACGAGAAGCAGACCAAGGGCAAGACCAACTACACGTCCTTGATCGACTTCTGCGCCGCATTGAACGCAGCCACCGACGTCGACAAATTCTTTCAAGAGCGCGTCGATCTCGACCGGTACATCAGTTATCTCGCGGCGACGATTCTGACCCAGAATTGGGATGCCCTGAATAAGAACCATGTGTTAGTCCACGACGCCGCGAATTCAGGAAAATGGTTCGTCGTGCCCTGGGATGTGGATCGAACGTTTGGCGACTGGCCGGGCGCCAACTCGGGAGGCTCCTTCAACATGTATCGCCTGCCGGTCGAGCTCGGTATCCAGTCCTCCCCCGGGGTCACCGGGTGGAACCGGCTTCAGGATCGGTTCTGGAAATCGAAGCCCCTCCGTCTACGTCTTGCTCGAAGGTTGGAAGAGCTCCTGGCGACGGAGTTCACCTTGGAGCGACTTAACCCCGTGATCGACGCCTGGGCGGCGGAGATCAAACCGGGTGCTGTCCAAGATCGCACGGTTTGGGGCAGTGCCTCCGAGCTTGATCTCACCGAGGGCATCCGCGAGCTCAAGGCCTTCATCAAGAAACGAAGGGAATTCGTGCTCGCTGGGCTGGCGCAGTTGAAAGAGTGAGCGGGTGTCAGCCCGACTTCGCACTGCGTTTGCCGGCGCAGTCGATAAACCTTTGGAGTGCGGCGGGAAGCGA
>DLVS01000591.1 GCA_003445095.1 Verrucomicrobiales bacterium | reverse complement strand
CAGGATGGGCTCGACCTTTCCGCTCGTTCCATCGCGCCAGGATCCATCGATGAACAACTTTGTATCGGGGTACATCTGCTCGCGACTTGTCACCATTTCCGTCCGTCCGGTCTATAATTCGTTAAACTGAGGTAGCCGCTGACAGCGACTCCTCGGCGCGCTTTTTCAAGTCGTGCTTTCTAATCTTCCCGTTCGGGGCTACCGGAAGTTGCGGCAAGACAATGATCTGCTGCGGCTTCTTGTATGGTGCGAGCTGCCGCTCCACGAGCGCGAGCAGTTCGGCCACTTCGATGGTGCTTCCAGGGGTCGGCTCAACGAAAGCGATGATTTCCTCGTTGCCCTCGATTGATCGCCCGACTACCGCGGAATTGAGAACCGCCGGATGAGAATTGAGGACAGCCTCGATTTCGGGCGGATAGACGTTGAAGCCGGACCTGATAATTAGCTCCTTCGACCGGCCTTGGACCACCAGTTCGCCGCCCGGCGACCGGCTGACGATATCTCCGGTTTTCAAATATCCTTCGCGATCGATCGCCTCCGCGGTCATGTCCGGCTGACCATAATACCCCAACATCACGTTGGGCCCGCGAACGAGCAGTTCGCCCGCTTCGCCATCGGGTACTTCCCGCCCATCAGGTCCGACGATCTTGGTTTCGATTCCCGGGATTGGCGGTCCGATGTTGATTTCGTTGCTTCCCATGGCATACAGCGTCCGACTGATGGTCGGAGACGTCTCGGTCAGCCCGTAACCATTATGAAGCACCACGCCGAACACTCGCTCGACGCTCTGTCGCAGAGACAGATCGAGCGGTGCCGTTCCGGTATAGACATAACGAAGGTTATTGGGCGTGAGCTTGATATTGTTCTGATCGACGTAAGCGATGATCCGCGACAACATCGCAGGGACGGCATTGAAGGCGGTCAACGAACCATTCACGACGGCGTCGATTGCTTGCGTGAGAGAGAACCTCGGCATGATCCGCAGGTGTGCGCCGACAAACAACATACCTTGCAGCAACGTCAACCCGTACGAATGAGAGATCGGCATAACGCAAAGCGTGACGTCCTCGGGAAAGAGCGTGTTGGTTCTTTTGCCCCGGCCCGCCACGTAAGCGAGGTTGCGATGACTGAGCATCACTCCCTTCGGGCGACCGGTAGTCCCCGTCGTGTAGATGAGAACTGCAACCTGACGGGCGGGATCCTCATAGACCTCCTCGGGAACGGCGCTCGCCTCCAACTTACCGACCTTGATCGCTCCAATCCCCGTGAACGCTTCGGCTTCCGCGCCGCGCCGGCACGCCGCAGCATCTGCTTCCGCCGATATTCCATGCGTATAGAATACGCGTCTGGGCTTGCAATCACCCTCAATGGCGTCCAGTTCGTGCGGGCCGAGCCGTGCGCTCGTCATCACTGCCCATGCATCAAGCCGGCTCGCCGCATACATCAGGACGATGGCGCCGATTGAGTTCTCGCCCACCACCATGACCCGATCACCGGGACGGATCCCTAGACGCGCCAAGTCACCTGCAACGGCCTCGATCGTATCGATCAGTCTCCGATAGGACCAAACGATGCCCCGCTCGTCAGTAAGAGCCGGCCGGGATGCTCCTGCTTTGGCCCCCTCATCCACAATGAGGTGGATGCGTCGCGGCAGGCTAGTCAAATAATCCACTTCCATGGTGGGCCCAATCTTCTTCGCCAGAACTTCCGCATCCAGCTCCTCGACTACAAGCGGCTGCGGATGGCGAGGTTAGTCTGTTGCTGGATTTTCACCGATACTGGTAGGACCAGTTTGGTATGATCACAATCGTATTGTCAAGTGCGTTTTGAGCGGCGCCGCATAACGCGCGCGCCAACGGCCTGAATTTGCACAATCGATCGAAATTGAGCTTTCTAAGCCGCCGCGTCGCGCACGTAACGTGCAGTGCGGGTACGCATAGTCACCAGTTCCTCGGCGGAGGTCGGGTGCAGCGCCATAGTGGCGTCGAAGTCCGCCTTGGTAGCCTTCATCTTTACGGCAATGGCGATGACCTGAACCAATTCGGCCGCGTCCGATCCAACGATATGGCAACCCACGACGCGGTCGCTCCCCGCGTCAACCACCAGTTTCATCAACACCCGCGACTCGCTGCCGGACAGCGTCGCCTTCAACGGGCGGAACGCCGCCTTGTAGACATCAACGATAGCGAACTGCGCCCGCGCCTGCGCCTCGGTGAGGCCCACGGTGCCGACCTGGGGCTGCGTGAACACGGCGGTCGGAATATCGATGTGATCGACCTTGACCGCCCGCTTGCCGAAAACCGTATCGGCGAAAGCGTGGCCCTCACGGATCGCTACCGGCGTCAGATTGAAGCGATGGGTGACGTCGCCGACCGCATAGATATGTGGCACCGAGCTCTGCGAGGCTTCGTTGACGACGATGCCTCCGTTATCCGGGTTGATGGCGACGCCGGCTTTCTCCAGCCCGAGATTTGCGACGGCGGGGTGACGGCCGATGGCGAACATCACCTTGTCGGACGCGATGCTGGAGCCATTCGACAGGTGCGACGTGTACCAATCGTCGTGCTTCTCAATCCCGTCGACCGTGCAACCGGTCAGGATGGTAATGCCGTTCTTCTCCATCTCATCGCGGACATGGGCGCGGACGTCGTCGTCGAAGCCACGCAGGATGTTGTCGCCGCGATAGACCACAGTCACGAGGGAACCCAGGCCCGAGAAGATGCACGCAAACTCCAGCGCGATATAGCCACCGCCCTGGATCAGGATACGCTTCGGCAATTCGGGTAGATGAAATGCTTCGTTCGATGAGATGACATGCTCGATGCCGGGAATGGCCTTGCCGTGGTTCGGTGCGCCGCCCGTGGCGATCAGGATATACTTCGAGCGCACCCTCCTGCCGCCGTCGAGCACCAGCGTATGCGGGTCCTCGAACACGGCGCGCGACTTGATCACCTGCACGCCAGATTTCTCCACGTTGGTGGTGTAGGCCGCTTCCAGCCGGGCGATCTCCTTGTCTTTGTTGGCGATCAGGGTGGCCCAGTCGAACGTCGCCGGCGGAACGGTCCAGCCGAAGCCCGCGGCATCCGCGATGTCGTGGCTGAAATGCGAGGCGTAGGCGAATAGCTTCTTCGGTACGCACCCGCGAATGACGCAAGTGCCGCCCATCCGATATTCCTCGGCGATCATGACGCGGGCGCCATGGCCAGCGGCGATCCGCGCGGCGCGCACGCCGCCCGAGCCGCCACCTATGACAAACAGATCCGTCTCAAAGCTATCCATGCTGGGAAATCAATTCTTTAGGTGGATTTGGCGCGTTTCAGATGCTTCAATTTCCTCAACCTGATATCTACTGAAGCAGGGCGGATTCGACCGAGATCCTCAAGGTTCCTCCAAAGTACTGGTCGACCAATTTGGTCGGCCATGATTAGCTACCGAGGAAATCGAAATCAAGTGGTCGGCAGGACCAGGCAGGATATTTTAGATGACTGAGCGAAATCGAACCGACAAGCTTGAGGCCCCTGCGAACGCCATCGGAAAAATCCTAACCTTAATCCGTGAGCGCCGCTATCAGCCCTCCGAACGGTTG
>DLVS01000852.1 GCA_003445095.1 Verrucomicrobiales bacterium | reverse complement strand
GTGTCGCCCGGCTGCAAGCCTTCGAGTGCCCGGTGGTCGCGCACATTGAACGCCATGGTCATTTTCGCCATGAACCCAGGAATCTCCTCATGTTTGATGACCAAGGTTTGGCCTCCTGCCGGTACGTCGCGAATGACTCCCCGCGCGTGGAACGACCGCAGAATGTTAGTCGACTCCAATGGGCTCGCTTGCATTCCCGGGTTTATTGAATTGGTGTTCGTTGCGGAAACCGCCGGCGGCAAGGATTGGGGAGTCACCCCCGATTCTCCGCCACATCCCGCGCACAGGATGCTCAGAAATAGCGCCCCGAGCTGCCATTCCAGGACAGCCCATCGGCTCCGGTTGTTTCGCTGACCGAAGGCGGAGCGTTGATCGCAGCCTCGAGGTTGACTGAGGAATCGAGGAAAGCCTCGCAAGGCGTTTTGAACGGGACCGCTCATACGAACGCAGTATGATGCTCAATCCATTCAGCCTGACTTCGCGGCGGGGGCGCGTCGCAGGTCCGGGGCGTTCAGTTGGATTCAGACGGGGGCCATTTGCCTCAGGCAGTCAGTGACGCAACGGCCGAGCTTCAAATTGGCATCAATGACTGGCCACAGCTCCGGACCGGCACAATCGACGCTTCGATCCCATTCACAATGAACTACCGGCGTTCCACCCCAATCGTTCAGGAATGTAAAGCTTTTGTGATGAGACTTACTTCATGCGTACCATTGTCGCCGACAACCGCGTCGTACGGGCGTTAAGATTAATTTCGCTAATGACCACGATCGGTATTGGCTGCGCGTCGACCGTCCGAGCCGCTGAGGACCTGATCGTCTTGGATCCCATCTGTGAAACGATCGAATCGCAAACTCCCCCATTGCCGCCGGGTAATCCGGCGCCGAGCACGCGTCGCATGGCCCAGCGACTGATCGAGATTCGGGAACAGGCGCACCCTGATTCGATGGCCTACATGAGTGACCGATTGGCGGATATCATTCAGGTCAAGTTGACCAACACCGCGGGCGTGAGTGAACGGTTTCGACTGCAATTCAATCTAGCGATTCAGCAGCTTAACGCCGGACGCCCCGATTCCGCGCTGAATAGCTTTGCTGCAATGGAACGCTTGGTGGCGGAGAATGGCGGTCAGTTGGACGAAAGGACCCGGTCGGAACTCCGTCTGCGCAAGGCCGTCGCATTTTTTCGCCTGGGCGAACAGGAGAATTGCCTCGCGACGCACAATGCCGATTCGTGTGTGTTTCCCCTCAAGCCCAAGGCGTATCACCTCTTGCCGCGCGGCTCACGAGGTGCCATCGCCTTATTTAACGCCCACCTCGCTGAGTACCCGAATGATTATAGCACGCGCTGGCTACTGAATATCGCGCACATGACCCTGGGAGAATACCCCGAGAAGGTAAGTCCACAGTATTTGATTCCGCCGGACCGATTCGCCTCGGAATACGAGCTGCCGCGGTTTCCGGATGTCAGCGACGGACTCGGAATTGATGTCAACGATCTCGCGGGGGGTGTCATCGTCGATGATTTTAACAACGACGGCCTCTATGATCTCGTGATTTCGGCATGGGACCTCAAGGGTCAACTTCGATATTTTCGGAATAATGGAGACGGAACCTTCACCCAATGGACCAGCGAGGCTGGCCTCGTTGGTGAGGTGGGGTCTCTCAACATTCAGCAAACCGACTACAACAATGACGGGCTGCTGGACATCTGGGCGTTACGTGGTGCCTGGCTCGGTAAAGCGGGTCGCGTCCCGAACTCACTCCTGCGGAACAATGGGGACGATACATTCACCGACGTTACCGAAGAGGCTGGATTGCTGAGCTTCCACCCGACCCAGACGTCCCGCTGGTTCGACTTCGATGGCGATGGTTGGCTTGACCTGTTCATTGGGAACGAATCGCTCGATCCTAAAGATCCCGATTGGTGCGAGCTATACCACAACAACCGCAACGGAACCTTCACGGAGTGTGCGCGGGAAAGCGGCATCAACGTGGCTCAGTTCGTTAAAGGAGTAGCGTGTGCCGACTATGACAATGACGGGCGTCCCGACCTTTATCTCTCCGTTCGCGGCGGTCCTAATATACTACTGCACAACGACGGCCAAGTGAGCCAACCCCCGTTGAGTCCTCGGTGGCAATTCAGTGATGTGACCGCCCGGTCTGGACCGATTGCCGAACCAATCGTCAGCTTTGGGACCTTCTTTTTCGACTATGACAATGACGGCTGGGAAGACCTGCTGGTCTTCGGCTACCACCTCCCCAATGGGGTGGGTGACGTGGCGGCGGACTACCTGGGCCTGCCCAATCAGGGCGCTCGCCCCAAGCTTTTTCACAACAACCGCGACGGAACCTTCAGCGACGCGACCGAAGCCGCCCATTTGAATCGGATCTGCCACACGATGGGCCACAATTACGGCGACCTCGACAACGACGGTTGGCTGGATTTCTACTGCGGGACGGGCGACCCGGACTTCCGGACTCTCATCCCGAATCGGATGTTTCGGAACGCCGAGGGTCGATTCTTCCAGGATGTGACCACGGCCACCGGCACCGGGCATATTCAGAAGGGTCATGGCATTGCGTTCGCTGACTTTGACGATGACGGAGACCAAGACATCTATAGCGCGCTCGGCGGCGCGTACGCCGGGGACCTAGCTCGCAATGCGCTATTTATGAATCCAGGCGTCACCAACCACTGGCTCAAACTCAAATTAGTTGGTACCGAGGCAAACCGACCAGCGATCGGAGCGCGCATCCGAGTTACCGTGAAGACGCCAGCCGGCGACCGCGAATTGCACCGGGTGGTGAGCGGTGGCGGTAATTTTGGATCGAATCCGTTGCGCCAGGAAATCGGCTTGGGCGATGCCACGGCGGTCACCGCGGTTAACATCCAATGGCCCGGATCGAACAAACGTCAGACGATCACTGGGCTAGAGCTAAATCACAGTTACCAGATTCGCGAAGGAGATAATCAGGCAGTAGCGCTAAAGCTGCGTCCGGTGAAACTCGAACGGACGATTGCTGGACATCCCACGAAGATAGGGCCGCGGCCTTGACCAGAGCTAGCGACGAGAGGATCGCCCTAACCGCCTCCGTGGTCTTCGGGGCCACCGAAGGGCAATCGGCGACAAAGCTGACGTACTTGCCCGCTCGACAAGTTTGCGCGGGTGGATCATTCGACGCGACGTTCCCGGTTGGCGTTGGCGGTTAGGTGTCGAATCAGCTCCGGTCCGGGTCGGTCCCGAGCCGATGAATCCTCTTTCCTCCCGACTGGCAATTGATACCACCATCTCCGTGTCCCGGAGTTTCCGCCGTTCCCTTCATCGACTGTTTGCGATTTTGGTTTGGCTTTTCCTAGTGGGGGCCAGTTTCCCGGCGGTCTCTCAGGATTTCCTGACCCTCGACCGTTTTTATCTCGACGGCGTAGGACGAGCAGTATTGGTGGTCCCGGTTTCTCCTGATTCTTACTACATCTTATATCGGGGCGACGATCTCCAGACTGTTCAGGCACCCGCCGCGCTCGCCGCCGGCCCATCCTCCGTGGATCCGCAACCTGTCGAACTCACCGACGACATCGCGCTAGTACTGAGCTCCACCCGGTTTTACCGCGTCGAACGGGTGCCCATGGCGACACCGAAGGACTCGGATGGCGACGGGTTGGACGACGTTTATGAACTCACCCGCCGCCGCCTGCTCGATGCTTTGAACGCCTCGGACGCCACGCAGGATCCCGATGGTGATCGCCAGCTCACCGTGGACGAATATCGCGCCGGTACCGATCCCTTCCGGTACAATGGTCCGCCGGCGCCGCATCTGACCACCGATCCTGACGCCACTATGGCTACGCTGATCCCCCTGCGAGGCACAGCGGCGGTGGGCACTTACATTCGAGTGGAAGGCGGGGCCACGGTGGCGACCAACGACGTCGGTTCCGATGGTACGTTTTCAGTCCTGGTGCGGCTGGCCACGAACCGCGTCAATCGATTGTTCGTTTCGTCCGTCGACTCCAAAGGGGTCGCCAGCGTGGGGCGGCCGCTGGAAGTCTTGCAAGACTCGCAGCCGCCCACTCTTTTTCTCGATTTTCCTACCAATGCCTCCCGCTTGACCGTGGACAAAACCATCATCGCCGGTCGGGTGGGCGACTTGCTCAGTGGTTATCGCGGTCTGCGGGTGTGGGTGCACTCTTCGCCGGCTGAAGGCGACTCGCCTTTGGCGACAACCCAGTTTCCCACCAATAGCCCGCTCAATGCCAATGTGGATGTCGGCATCGGCCCCAACGGAACGTACCAACGAGCCAACGTGCCCCTGGTCGTCGGTACCAATGTCATCACCGTGGTCGCCGCGGACCTCTTGGGAAATCCCACGACTCGACGCGCCGAAATCGTCCGGATTTCTTTGGCGGGCCCTCGCCTCATCGCAGTTTCGGGCGACCGGCAAACGACCAATGTTCTCCGCCGAATCCCCGAGCCTTTAGTCGTCCGCGCTCAACTAGCCGACGGCACGCCCATGGTGGGCATTAGA
>DLVS01000158.1 GCA_003445095.1 Verrucomicrobiales bacterium | reverse complement strand
TGAAATCAAGCGCCTCAGCTTCTCGTCGGACGGCCGACATTTGGTTGCGGTCGGCGATGACAGCGTTGTGCGCGGTTGGGATATGTCGATCACCAATCACTTGGAGCCATTGTGGCAACTCACCCATGACGCTTCCGTCACCGACGCCAGGTTCAGTCCGGACAATCGGTTCGTGGTCACCGCTAGCGTCGATGGGGCGGCGCGGATTTGGAGTGCCTCTACGGGCAAGCTTATTGCCAAGTTGGTGGGGGCGGAGGCGCTGGCCGGAGCAACGTTCACTCCGGGACTGGGGTCAGTGGTGACGATCGCATTCGATGGCGAAGTCCGCACCTTCTCCACGGAAGCGTGTGGGCCGGCTGATCAATTGTTGGAGTTAGCGCGCCGCCGGGTGACGCTCACGGAAGCCGAGCGGAAACGGTATCTCCCGATGGAATTCGGGAGGTAGTGACCCGTGGCGGTCTGTGAAAAATCCGGAACCGGTACTGACGCAGAATTGGTGTCCTCTCTGCGATCGGTCCTTCTGTCAGCGATTCATTCCCGCGAGGAAAAATCGCAGTTTTTTGAAGCCACGAGCGAATGATCGGTTGACCATCGCTTCGTCGAATGAGAACGCCTCAGTAAACCTCGCTTGGTGCTCGGGTGCATTATAGGGTTGGCCCATTTGCCTCGACAGCCACCCCTTCGCGTCGCGAAGCGATTCCGGATTCTCGGGCGGTTCGAGTTCAGCCGGAAGGCCGCAAACCCGCCGAAGAGACCGAGCGGCGGTCGCGAACCAAGTTTCGAACTCTCGGTGCGCCAACACCACGATCGTAGTGACATCCGGTCGGCACGAAGTGGCTCGCTCTAGCAGAGCAGGTCCAAGCGCTCGCGGGCAGGCGTCCTCGCAATCCAAGAGAATGAGAACACAGGAGCTGGGTTGTTGTTTGGCTTTCCGTGCCGCCAGCTCAACGTACTTTCTGAAATAATTCGTATCGTTCGTAAACGACGCGGATTTCACCCGAAGTGCCGGATTCAAAACCAGGCGATCGCCAGGAACGAACCGTTCCGCGAAGCGTCTCAGCAAAATAGGAACCGATTGAACCTCGCCATGCCCTTCAACAATCGGAGCGATGCAAAAGGAACGACTCATCGCCCGAATTCAAAGAGCTTTAACTGACGTTCATCCACCTCTTCAAACGATTCAGGAGCAGGAGCAAGCTGAGCCTGCCGGAGAAGCTCGCCGACCGTGAATGGCCTGTCTCTCAAGACCGAGCGTCCCGCCTCGTCCACCGGTCCAATGATGGTTATTCCGTCTCGATTCTCCACTGCGAGGATCGACTCGTCCGGAATATTCGGGTCGTCGAGCAAATCTGGACTGTGACTCGTTACCACCACTTGGGACACCCGGCTGGCTGTGCGCAGGGCTCCCAACAATACACCGGCGGCGGCGGGATGCAGAGCAACCTCGGGCTCCTCCAACCCAACCAGCGGAGGCGCCTTTCCGTTTCGACCGACACCCTGGAAGAGTGCAAGCAATACGCCAAATGCCCGAAGCGTTCCGTCGGACATACTCGCCGCTAAGAATCGCCACGGGTGTTCCTGCCCCTTCACTCCTTGCCTAAACTCCAATGTCTCCTGAGCCCCGAGTACCTTCGCGTCAACGCCGGAAACTCCGGGAACGATCTTGGCCAGGTAACCGGCGATTTCGTTTCGAGTGGATTCCGGCAGTTTGGCAAACACGCTCGCGCTATTCCATCCTTCGCGCGCCAGCAGCTCTCCCGCGTCGGGCTTCTGCATCGCGGCGATCTCTCTGGGGTTGAGATTGTAAAACGTCATCCGCGAAAGCGCATCGTAAACAGGTCGAAACTCCGGTAAGCCTGCGGCCGCAACGAGGAAAAGGCGGTCTGGAACCGCGGGGGGCATCACGGGCGCTGACGACTCGATCACCCGGCCAGCTTGCACGTGGAATCGCGCCTCCCTGAGGGCGTTTCCCACCAGGGCGATTTTGCATTCCTCATTTTGGACCTCGAAACCTCCGGCTGGCTTCGCTCCAACTCGAAACGAATAATGGCCTACGCCTCCCCCTTCGAGGGTCAGATCGATTCGAATGGCGAAGTGGTTCGGATGACCGCCGCTCCGACGACGAACTTCTTTGATCGTTCCCCGGTCCCGCAACGCGTGATCGAGCGAGGTCTGCAATGCCTCCGAAACGAATCGAAGCCCATCCAGGAAATTGCTCTTTCCTGAACCGTTGGGGCCGACGAGGAACGTCAACGTCCGGAGCTCGACGCGGCAGCTCGCAATACTTTTGTAATTACGAAGCGTGACTCTGGAAATGAGCGCCATGGGTGGATGTTGCTGGGATAAACGCCATCAATCAATCACGCCCTCACGCCGTGAGCTTCTCGCGATGGGCAAAGGACAATTCCGAGACACGACGGAGGCTGAGCATTCCGATAGGCGGAGCCAGCTAAGCCTCTGGGAGCAATCCTCGGCGGTGAAGCTGGGACAGCAATCGCGCGAGCCGCAGCATTCTGCAAACTCGGTTCCGCCTGCCTACTTCCGTTTCGCTCTCCGCTTGGCTTCGAGTAAGCGGCTGGTTGCGCTTTGGGGTTCTACTGGCGGAGCCGACGGTTTTTCTGGGGCCGCGACTTCAGGGGATTCCGATTCTCCCGACACTGGAACGACGGCCGATTGCTTCGGCTTGAAAAGATCCGCCGACGCTGTGAGCGGCTCGACTCGCGCCGCCCCCGCGCCGGTGCGGGTGCCGCGAGTTCGTTCGCGAGCGG
>DLVS01000344.1 GCA_003445095.1 Verrucomicrobiales bacterium | reverse complement strand
AAATCTAGTTTGCTCGCCTACCTCTGCGGCACGTTGCCGCCGACGTTCACCGGTTCCGGTCAAGTCTGGGGCGATGGCGAGGAAGTTTCCGCCTTACCGCCGCAACTTCGACGACTGGGAATTCTGTTTCAGGACGACCTCCTATTTCCCCACTTGAGCGTCGGCCAAAATCTCGCGTTCGCCCTGACGTCACGAATTCAACCTCGGGTTGAGCGTCGCGAACGGATTGAACAAGCCCTGACTAGAATCGGGCTGGCTGGATTTGCGGAGCGTGACCCGGCGACACTCTCGGGAGGCCAGCGGGCCAGGGTTTCGGTCATGCGAGTTTTGCTGGCAGAACCACGGGCGTTGTTGTTGGACGAACCGTTTTCCAAGTTGGACGCCGCCACGCGTCAGCAATTTCGTGACTTCGTGTTTACCCACGTTCGCGAGGCTCAACTTCCCGCGTTGATGGTAAGCCATGATCCGAGCGACGCTTCAGCTGCTAGTGGTCCAGTCATCCACTTGCCCGGCCAACCACTCAAAGAACCGTCCTGACCTCTAACGAAACCAGTCTCGAGCCCAAGCTCGAAGCCGTGGCCGCCGACGTCTCCGAGCATCGGTGAGACTCAGGGTTTGACCGTCGGGACTGCGTTGGTGGCGGGGATGAATTTCAGCGCCACGGCATTGATGCAGAACCGCTGGTCTGTCGGCGTGGGAAATCCCTCGCCTTTGAACACGTGGCCGAGGTGTCCACCGCAACGGGCGCAGCGTACCTCAATGCGGGTCATGCCGAGGGTGGTGTCCACGTGGGTGACGACATTCGACGCGTTGGCGGGGTCGTAAAACGAGGGCCAGCCGCAATGGGAGTCGAACTTCTCCTGGGAGGAAAACAGTAGGGCGCCGCAACCGGCGCAAGCATATGTCCCCACGCCCTGGGCCCGAAATTCCTCGTAGGCCCGGCCGAACGCGCGTTCGGTGCCCGCTTCCCGCAGCACGTGGTATTGCTCCGGTGTGAGCTGCCGCCGCCACTCCGCCTCCGACTTCACCACGTTGGTCGTGGTCTCGGTTGATTTCACGACCGGGGCGCTTGGCGCCGCCAAGGCCGGTTCGCCGGCCACGGTACTGGAAGTTTGCTCTGGTCGGCAGCCGACGAGACCAATCACGACGAGAAAGATGGACCAGCGAAGCCGGATAAGTTTCATCGTCGCCAACATGTGTCGTTTTGTGGAACAGGTCCAGCGGGCTCGCGGCCCCGTGACAATTCAGTTCAACCACGAATGGACACGAATGAACACCAATAGGCAGAGGTCAAAACAAAGCTTTCGGAGGCGCGGGTCGTGGTCACTGAAAGGGGAGTCCGACCAGCCGGCGTCGTCCCGCGAAATTATCGGTCTAGTGGTGTGAATTGGTGTCCATTCGTGGTTTTCCACGTTTTCTACTGCAGGTTCCGACTAAGGTCCGCGCTGTTCCGGGGACTCTAACGCAGGCAAACTCATCATCCTGGACTGCGGGCGGGCCGCCTGGCGCTGGAAGATTGTTGCAGCCTGCGTTTGGGTGTGGAAGACAGGTCCGTGATTCCGTCGAAGCCGCTCGTTCGTTCGTGTTCCGCCGCCTCTCTGGCTTCGTTCGCGCCGGATGAAGCGAGCCGGCGGGTGTGGATCGAGCATTTGGAGACGGTTTCGCTGGTCCCGGGTGAGGTCTTATTCCGCGAGGGTGATCCAGCCGATGCGATGTTTCTCGTCGATTCAGGCGAACTAGCAGTGGTGCTGGAGGTGGATGGCGCCAACCGCTCCGAGGTGCGGCGGCTGGGGACTGGGCAATTCTTGGGGGAGATGGCGTTGTACCGTTCCGAAATGCGGACCGCGACCGTGGAGGCGGTTGGCAAAGTGACTTTGTGGCGATTGACGGCGGAAAAGTTGAGGGAAATGGAGTGCGTTCACCCGCGACTGGCAACGGCTTGGCATCGTCAGGTGGCGTCGTTGCTCGCGGAACGCGTCTCCTTCAGCAATGTGGAATTGAAGGAACCGCTCGCGCGCTTGGCGCACGCGTTGCGCGGGCTAGCGGTGAGTGACTTTGCCGGGGAGGCCTGGGATCGGCCGGGCGTCACGCAAGCGGCAGAACGGCGTGATGAAGTGGGTTCGGTGGCGCAGGCAATGGTGTTTCTCGTCGGCCGGCTGCAATCCTACCTGGAAGAATTGCGCACCGCGACGGCGGCGCGTGAGGCCATCGAAAGTGAGCTGCGCATTGCGGGCGAGATTCAGTTGAGTCTTTTGCCGCCGCCTTTGAAGCCGGAGGAAAGGAACCGGGTGGACTTTGCCTCATTCATCAAACCAGCGCGTGAGGCGGGCGGCGATCTCTATGATGGGTTCTTTTTGCCGGACGGCCGTTTTTTTACCCTGGTCGGCGATGTGTCCGGCAAAGGAGTGCCTGCCGCAGTCTTTATGGCCCTGGCGGCAACGGCGGTCCGGACACTCGCCAGGAACATGGCTGAACCCGGTGAGCTACTGGCACAGGTCAACCGGTTACTCTGCGAGCGGAATGTGACGCTGCAGTTTGTGACGGCCTGCGCGGCTGTGCTGGATCCATCGACTGGCGAACTGGCCTGGGCGAACGCGGGACATCCGCTTCCGGCGCTGCTTTCACCGGAAGGAAAAGTGGAATGGCTGGACGGTTCGCGCTCACCTCCCTTAGGGGTTTTTGAAGAGACGACCTTTCCCACCCAGAGACGTGTGCTCGCTCCCGGTGAGACGTTGCTGATTTATTCCGACGGCCTTTCGGAGGCCATGAATGCGCAATCAACCATGTTTGGCATTGAAGGCATCAAGGCCTGTCTCGCCGGTGGAGCTATGCCCGACAGTGCTGCAACCGTGGCGCGGCTGGTGTCCGCGGTGCAGTCGCACCAGGCCGAAGCACCCCAAGCGGATGACATCACTTTGGTCGCGTTGCGGCGGGAGGTGTGATCGGCAACACCGACTCGACCGTCGGAACCACTTCGAGCGTGGTGAGCAGTCCGGACACGTGAAAGACCTCCCTCACCCAGGCCGTGAGTGCGGCGAACCGGGCGTCGCCACCGGCTGACTTCAGCTTCTTGGCGGCGAGGATGAAAACGCGCAGCCCAGCGGAGCTGACGTACTCGAGCGCGGAAAGATCGAAGATCAGCGAACGGATGCCGGAATGAAGCAAGGCGTTCACTTGTTGCTCTAGCTCGGGGCTCGAGTGCCCTTCGAGACGACCAGTGAGGGCGAGCACTGCCGACGATCCGAACTTGGTAACGCCGATGTGTGTCAACGCGCTTCGGCCGGATCCGTGGCGTAGTTTGCGTTCGATGGTGAAGATGTTCTGCCCGTCACGACGCTCGTAAATGCAGACATCCATGACCTTCCTCACCAGGTGGACGCCCAGTCCTCCTAGAGGTCGCTCTTCCAGCGACAGGTTGGTGTTCACCGCCGACCTCGTCAGGGGATTAAAAGCGATGGCGAGGTCCGCCACGGTGGCGCGGATTCGATTGGCGCCGGCGGCTTCGAGCGTGACGGTCAGCGAACGGTGCGGCTCACCCTGGTAGCCATGGGTACAGACGTTGGAGACAATTTCCTCCAATGCGAGCTGAAGCGCGGAGACGTCGGCGGAAGTCGCGGACATTTGGCGGCCGAACTCATCGACCGCCGTCATCAATCGAGACAGATCGGTGATCGCGCTGGAAAAGGTCAGCGTTTGAGACGCAGCGGCCACGACATTTAGCTTGGAATGATTCAAGGAGAAGTTGGACAACCCCAGATGAACACGGACGCACAGGAAAGCGGCTTCCACGGGGCATCGGTATTCATTCGTTCGTCCTGCATTCTTCCAGCCTAGACGTAAAGTTCGTTCAGCATTGCGGCGGCGCTTTCATCGAGTTGCTCGCGACGGCGCACTTCGTCAAAGCGGTCGAGTAAGTCTTCGACCCGCAGTCGTTTCCTCTCCGCGCCACGGATGTCATGTAGCACGGTTCCGCGATTCATCATGATGATGCGGTCACCCAGGCTGACGGCCTGCTGCATCGAGTGGGTCACCATAAGCGTAGTGAGCCGGTCACGTCGGATGACTTCGTCGCTCAGTGAGATCACCTGATCCGCACTCTTGGGATCCAAGGCGGCGGTGTGTTCGTCGAGCAGGAGCAGCTCCGGCTTCAACCAAGTAGCCATCAGTAGTGTCAGTGCCTGACGTTGGCCGCCCGAGAGTGATCCGATGGCGTTGTCGAGGCGATCTTCCAAGCCCATCTTCAACGAGGCGATGCGCTCGCGCAGGGGTTTCATCAGTCGCGGTGAAAGTGCCCAGCCCAGTCCGCGAGCGTGACCGCGCTGGCTGGCGAGGGCGAAATTCTCCGCGATCGACATCGTCGGCGCCGTGCCGCTGAAGGGATTCTGGAAGACGCGGCCGATGAGCCGGGCGCGCCGATGTTCCGACCAACGGGTAACCGTGTGTCCGGCGATCTGAATCGATCCTTCATCGACGAGGAACGACCCAGCGACGGCGTTGAGCAGCGTGGATTTGCCGGAGCCGTTCATGCCGAGCACGATGACGAACGATCCGGGCTCGATGGTGAGATCGACGCCCTGCAGCGCACGGACTTCGTTGACCGTGCCTGGGTTGAAGGTTTTGTGGATGCCGCGAATCGTGAGCATGGCGGATCAGGTGGCGGATGGAAGGCGGCGCTTCATCTTTTCGATGAAACCGGGCAGCACGAGCGCGGCGAAGACGAATAGCGCCGTGATGAGCTTGAGGTCGTTCGGGTTCAAACCCCAGCGCAGGGCGATGGCGACGAGCAGGCGGAACAACACGGAGCCCATGATGGTGCCGACGATGGTGAGGCCGAGGCTGCGTGTGCCGGTGAGCGCCTCGCCGATGATCACGCTGGCGAGACCCCACACGACCATGCCGATGCCCATCTGCGCGTCGGCGAAGCCTTGATACTGCGCAAGCAGTGCGCCCGACAACGCGACGAAGCCGTTCGAGAGCGCGAGGCCGAGGATGATGTTGCGCTCCACGTTGGCGCCGAGAGCGCGGATCATCTGCGCATTGTCGCCGGTGGCGCGCATCGCGGTGCCGAGTTGTGTGCGGAAGAAGGCGAACATGGCCACACCAGCCGCTGCGGTGAAGCCGAGCGCGAGGACGAGCACTGCTGCATCGGCTGCGGCGACGGGCCAGCCGAGGAGATGAATCGTTTTGCCACCGGCGAGCCACTCGCCGACTTTTTCACCGAAGCTCGCGAGCGTGGTGGCCTGCATCAGCGGCACGTTGCTGCGGCCCATGACGTGCAGGTTGATCGAATAGAGCGCCGTCATCACCAGGATGCCGGCGAGGAGCGAATTGATCTTGAATCGGGTGTGGAGGACGCCGGTGGTAGCCCCGGCGACGGCTCCGCCGAGCGCGCCGGCCGCGGTGGCGAGAACGGGGTTCACGCCCTTCACCAAAAGGATCGCCGCGACGGAGGCCCCGAGCGTGATTGAGCCGTCCGTGGTAATATCGGGCATCGAAAAGATGCGGAACGACACCAGCACACCCAGCGCGAGTAGCGAGAGGATGAGCCCGATGGTCAGGGCGCCGATGAGCAGGGTCATAGTTAGGCGGTCACGGGAGCGATCCAGACGGCCCCGCGGTAGAACACGCTCTCGCCGGCGCCGTTGAAACCTCGCGGATCGGAGAGGAGATGAAGTATGGCCTGCAGGGACTGGCCTTCGAATAGCTCGGTCACCGAAGGTTTGAGTTCGATGCGGCCTTTGCGCAAAGGACGATAGGAAAACGCGGCGGCGTGCAGGTGACCGAGCAAGCCGGTGCTTCGGTCCAGCGGACGAAGCAATCCATCGAATGGAGTGCCAGGCCTGGCAATGACACCGACGACGAGGGAGGTGGAATCACGAAACGCACGCTCGCTCGTGAAAGACAACCAGTCGCGAATCTGCGGAAAACCGAAACGTTTCGCCGAGAGATTAGCCGTGGGCACGGGGGACTGACGCAAAGTGGCTCCAACAACGCCGGCGGTTTCGGTCACGGCCGCGATGACCGCCGCCGGAGTTCCGCTGAGTTCAAGTGCCTGCTGAGCGAGTTCGCTCATGCCGACGGTGCGGGCCTCAGGATTCGCCTCAAAGCGTGCCAGTGCGGAGAAGCGGCCTTGACCGCTCAAACCGAGTATCAGGTGGCCTTCCGGCACGAGGTCGCCTTCGCTGACCATAAAGTCCGGCCGGCTAGAGCCGTCTCCCGGTTGGAATGCGGCGACTCCCGC
>DLVS01000564.1 GCA_003445095.1 Verrucomicrobiales bacterium | reverse complement strand
ATCTGCGTTCATCTGGGTCCATCGGCGGTTCTAACGTCCGGCAATGAAGGGTTGGACGATCCCCTGACCCCGGCCCTCTCCCGCGGCGCCGGATTCTTGCTCACGGCGAAGAGCCATAACCTGGGGCCCTCTTCCTCGGGGTGGCGAAGATCTGTCCGGGAAACGGGAATTGAACCGCTGATGAACGCAGATGGACGCCGATTGTAGGTCAGTTCCTCAGGCCTCCCACCTGTGAGACCAGCGGGGAGATTGGCTCAAGAGTTCGTATCGCCGCGATGGCTTCAGCCGGTTGATCTGCGTTCATCTGGGTCCATCAGCGGTTCTAACGTCAGGCAATGAAGGGTTGGACGATCCCTCTCCCGCAGCGCCGGATTCTTGCTCACGGCGAAGAGCCATAACCTGCAGCCCCTCTTCCTCCGCGTGGCGAGGATTTGTCTGAGAAACGGGAATTGAACCGCTGATGAACGCAGATGGACGCCGATTGTAGGTCAGTTCCTCAGGCCTCCCACCAGTGAGACCAGCGGGGAGGTTGGGTGAATAGTTCGTATCGCGGCAAAGGGAGAGGGAGAACCTCCATCCGTCGGGTAGTATCAAGATGCGCTCGAGTCGCCACAGTCCAAATTCCCACGCTTGACTCTCCTGCCTCGTTTCGCGCCCACTTTGGTGCGTCATGAATCGTGCGTCGTCCGCTTCCACGGCCTCAGCTGCTGCCCTTCCGGCAGGCGCTGCCGCGGCGCGCGTCTCCCGTTTGCTTCGCGCCTGATCTAATTCAAAGTCGGCGAAGGCAGACGGTGCGTGGGAATCCAATTCCCGCATTCCGGCCTTCGCCATTTCCTCCTCGCCCATGCCCATTCCTCGCAATTTTGTCGCGGAGCACGTTACGGGAATCCCCCGTTCGGGCATTCGCGACTTCTTCGATATCGTCCAAAACACGCCCGGCGTCATCTCACTCGGTGTGGGTGAGCCGGACTTCGCCACGCCGTGGCATATCCGCGAGGCCGCCATCTACGCGTTGGAACGCGGTCGGACCCAGTACACTTCGAACCTCGGGCTCCTGCGGCTCCGCGAAGCCATCAGCGCGTACGTGGCCCGTAATTTCGCAATCGAATATGACCCGAAGCATCAGGTGATCGTGACCGTCGGGGTCAGCGAGGCCCTCGATCTTGCGTTGCGCGCAGTGATCAATCCTGGTGATGAAGTCGTCTTCCACGAGCCGTGTTATGTCAGCTACTCACCCAGTGTCGTATTGGCGCATGGCCGACCGGTACCGGTAGCCTGCCGGGCCGAAGATGGATTCGCGGTCACGGCTGCCGCTCTCGAAGCCGCGATCACTCCCCGCACCAAAGTGCTAGTGCTGAATTTTCCGACGAATCCGACGGGCGGAACGATGACCCGCGCTCAACTGATGGAGATCGCCCAAGTCGTGCAACGTCATGACCTCTTGGTCCTGAGCGATGAGATCTACTCCGAACTGACGTTCGAGGGCGGGCACGTTTCCATCGCGAGTCTGCCGGGTATGGCTGAGCGGACGATTTTTCTGCATGGCTTTTCCAAAGCGTACGCAATGACGGGCTTTCGGATTGGCTACGCTTGTGGTCCGGCGCCGCTCATCGAAGCCATGATGAAGGTGCATCAATACTCCATGCTCTGTGCGAGCATCATTGCGCAGGAAGCGGCCATTGAAGCGCTGGAACGAGGTGGCTCCGCGACCGCCGAAATGCGGGACCAATATCGACTGCGCCGCAATTTCATCGTCAACGCATTGAACGAGATCGGCCTTCCGTGCCACCTGCCGCGAGGTTCATTCTATGCCTTCCCGAGCATTGCGCGCTTGGGATTGAGCGCCCGGGACTTTGCGCTCGGTTTGCTCAAGGAAGAGAAAGTCGCCTGCGTTCCGGGAGGCGCTTTTGGGGCGAGCGGCGAACAGTTTGTGCGGTGTTGCTTCGCGACGGCGTTTGATCAAATCGAAGTCGCCATGGAGCGGATGGGGCGATTTGTTGGACGCGTGCAGAAGAGTGGATCGTAAACCGCGAACCTGGAGCGCCGGGAGCTTGCCGGTCGGTTTGGAACCGCTAATCGACACTGATCAACGCTAACTCTCACTGAGCAAGGTTAGGCGGGATCAGCGCAGCGAGAGGAGAGTCCGATCATTTCAGACAGCAGGCGGTTCGGGCAGCCGCACGACGATTCGTGGTGGAGGCGGAGGAGGCGGTGGCGCCTGTCGATAAGTCTCGGGATGGTCCATGACTTCCAATTGGCGCCGAGCGGCGATGGCCTGCGGCGTTGAAGGGTAGTCGCTCACGATTTTTTCGAGCAGTTGACGCGCGCGTGGTTGGTCAGTCGTTCGCTTCAACCTCCAAGCGGCTTCCAGCGCGAGCGCCTCAGCGTGAAGTCCTAGCTCGAGACCTTCCAATTGGCGCACTCGGCCCAATTCCGCCACCGCGGCATCAATTTGACCGAGGCGCTCCGCGAGCACTTGGGCGAGGCGTATCCGGCTCTTCCAATCATCGGGACGGACGTCGAGCCGTGATTTGAGTGTGGCCACTTCGGTCCGCGCGTCGGCCGTCTCCTGAGCGGACGCCTTGACGGGAAGTTCACCGGGTGCGGTTTCTCGCAAGCTCGGAAGGCGAATCACTCGGGGCTTGCGCAGCTCTTGAAGTTCAGCCTCGTCGCGCGGCAGTTGGCGGATCCGATTTTCTGCCGTCCGCGCGAAGGGAGTATCCGCGCAGCGCTGAACAATCTCCTCGAGCGTCGCGCGGGCGGCTTGGGGATTGTCTCCGCGGGTGAGATGCCAATCGGCCAATCGCGTAAACGCTTGCGCGATCTGAAA
>DLVS01000798.1 GCA_003445095.1 Verrucomicrobiales bacterium | reverse complement strand
TCGTGTACCGTGGTGGATGGGTGCGTAGTCATGAGCCCACCCACCGCACCGTTCACAAAGAGATGAGTGCCGCCTAACCCGCGCTGCTTGAGTTGACCGTCATACACAATTCCCCGTTCCAGCGAATCGCGGATCACCCCGCAAAAATCGGCCGTCAGTTCGGTATTTTGCGACCAAGGCGTTTCCGGATGATTAGCCCAGCCCACGACCGATCCGGTAACCGTCCCGTTCGTAGGATTGGTAAACAGCATCAATCGTAAATCAGGATCGAACACCTCCGGCTTGCGTGTGTCGGCCACCAAGCCCTTCGGATCGACCTTCAATTCGTGCAACGACATCGCGGCCGGCTGTAGCGCCCCGACCGCGGTTCTGAGAGCCTCCACAGAGGAATTGATCACCCTTTCGCGATAATCCGGATTCACGCCGCTTCGCGATATCGTCGGCCCCCAAAGTCCCATCAGGTCGGGCGTTGAATGGTTGTGCGTGGCACAGACCACCGTGTAGTCGAGCCCGAATTCGGTCGGCAACCGCTTCCGCACGCGAATGACGTCATCATGGAACATCCCGATCGAGTCCACCGCCACGATCCCAAGCCTTGTTTGGCCATCGTCGAGCACCACGGCCACCACGAACAAGTCGTCGTGAACTCCCGTCGCCGCGCGGCCTTGATCAAAACCGGCAATCCACACGGGAGGATTCGTACCGCCGACACCGGGAGTAATGTTAACCCGACCAAAACCCACGCGCAGCGACCGCGCCATGGAATTCTTGTGGCCATCTTTTCGCACATCCACGGCGTACCCGGGAAACCGATCCCGAAATACCCAAGCGGCGCGGGCGAACAAGAACGCAATGAGTACCAACACCAAAACTAAGACGCCAAGCAACGCCTGCAGAAAAAACCGAGCCACCGCGGATTTCATGAACTGGGATAAGCAGAACGAATCTAAGCGTCCGAGCCAAGTGCTGTTCGCAGCAATGGAGAAATCGACCGCCGATCATCAGGCAAGCCACCGGAATTAACGTGTCCGATTCGACAGCAGCGTCACTGGTCCTCCGTGTTCTCCGATGATGAGATCCACCCGACCATCGCCGTCGAGATCCTCGGCTAGGGCAACTCGTTGTTCCCCAAGTATGCGGACACCAGTCTCGGAGGTTGTCACCGCTTCGAAAGTTTCGCCACGGCGACCTAACAAAAATACTCCTTCTCCCGCGTCATCGCGACGGACTCCGAAGTTTTGGCCGAAAAAGCCTTGCCCAACGTACATATCGAGCCGGCCGTCTCCGTCAAAGTCCGCGGTCGCGAGCGCCATTGCCGGTCCCAGCTGAGCTGCATCCGGTAACGTTCGAGCCTCAAAGTGATCGCCTCGGTTGAAAAGGATCAGCGATGCCAACCACCGGCATTCGCGCTTTTCGGCACTTGCATGTCGCTCTCCCAACAGCCCCTCGACGGTGACCTCGGCAAACGCCCGATGGGTGGGAAATCGAGCCGATACCAGAGGCAACCGCGAGGCCAGGTCAGCCTTTCCGTGAATTGGCCACTCACGGCCGTCTTCTGACGAATAGGTTTCCAAACAGGCCCCGGGATTGGGGTCCAGCACGGCTCCAAAGTACAACCGCAGTGGCCGGAGGCTCGTTGCGTTAGTTGGCGGCGGTCCCTGGTACATCGCGTACGCGGAATTCAAACCCCAATTACCCAGGACCACATCTGGCCGGCCATCTAGATCAAAATCTCCCACCGCGACGCTTTGCCACCAACCGGTCAGGTCGCTGAGGCGGAGAGAGCGCGGCTCTCCGGTTTTGATTTCCGGGTCCCAGCCGATCCAATCCTTGCCCTGGTTCCGGAATATCCGCGGGGAGCCCCAGTCGCTCACGGTGACCAACTCGGGAGAATCATCCTTATCGATATCCCAGAAGCCAGCCGCCGTTATCAACCCCAAGTTGGTGATCACCAGTGAACGAAAAGAATCACCCTCGGCCTCCAGTATCTCGCTCAACGAACTGCGCGGGTACTCACCAGGAACGGCGCCTCCTCCCACGAACAACCATCCAGTGTGCGCCGCTGACGGCCCAACTGCCGCCAATAACGAAGGAGCCAACACTGAGGTCGCAACGGGCACCACTCTCCCCGAATGAATATCCAAACGAGAAACTTGAGATCCCTCGGTTGCCCGTCGTGCTCCTGCCTCTCGGGCAACGATGACGCCATCCTTCCAAGCGACTAAAGCCGTCCCGCCCGCGACCGCCCCAATCTCTCGCACCGACTCTAGCTTAAGCCCAGCCAGGGTTGCTTCACGCAGCGGCTGAGCCGGCCCAGCAGCCATCCATAATTGGCCACCGATTGAATTCGTCCGATACAACAGGGCCGGAGTTCGGGTCGATTGTCGCCGAGGGAGAAGGGGTTGAATTCCGAAGTCGTCGGCCATCGAACCCGCACACCGCAGCGGAGTAGTCACCGCCTCAAAACGCGGGCGCGGAACTTTCGGTGTTTCGGAAACTGAGATTGGCCGGTCTGTTGCGGTTGATTCATCGATATCGTAATGCCTGTTCGCCAATAGATTCGTCAGCATCGTGACCCGTCCCCTTGGCCAACGAATTTCTAGGGTCCCCTGCCCTGGGCCTAGACACGCGAAAGTTCTCTGGGGGGCATCGCTCGACAAGTAGCGCCCGCCCGACATGACCTGGGCCGACTGGGACCGCTGCACCGCCGTCGCCGACGGGTTCGGAGACCACCAAAATCGCAACTGAGCGCCGATGGCATCGGTGTTAGGCGGTTGTCCTTTCAGCCGCATCGACACACGTGGGGTCGCTGACGTGTTGCGATAGAGACCGACGGGACTGTTGAGATGATTCACCACCACATCTAAATCGCCATCGCCATCAAGGTCTCCCAACGCCAGGCCATGGCTGACGCCTTCAAAATCAAACCCCCACTCTTTACTAAGGTCCGCAAACCGCGGAACGGAGTCAAAGTCGGAGACACCAAGATTGCGATAGGCCCGCAACGGAGCCCTTTGCGGCGGGAATTTTTGCCGCTCGCGAAAGATCTGCGCATCGGTCCGAAGCCCGGCCCTTCGGAATGCCTTCATATAATCCGCCACGTCCAAATCCCGCGATCCCCGCTCCTGCCCCGCCGAAATCAATAGGTCAGGCCACCCGTCAAGATCGACGTCCACGAACGCTGGAGTCCACGACCAGTCAGTGGCCGTTACACCTGCAAGCGAGGCAACCTCAGCAAATGATCCGTCGAACCGTTGGAGGAACAGGGTGTTCGCGTCGACCTGCGGTCGCGACGACGGGTCCCCTGAGTTCACTGGAGCCGAAGGAGTCCCATCCAGCATCGTCAATCGCCGTACGTGATCAGGACTGAGCATATCCAGTACGATAAAATCCCAACGGTCGTCCCGGTTGACATCGGCAAAATCGACACCCATGGAAAACAGGCTCGTGTGACGCAACGCGGAGGGAGAGATGAGGCGAAAGCGAACGTTTCCAGGCGAACTCTCGTTCAGCCAAAACCGGTCCGGGGTTTGGAAATCGTTGCAAACATATAAATCCGGCCGCCCGTCACCATTGACGTCGCAGAATTGGGCGGCCAGGCCCCAATCGCGCTGAGGGACCTTCAGGGATCGATTATCTTCGTCTACAAAGGCGCCGCCAGTCCACGGGATGTCGAGGAAGTTCGTCCCCCCGAGGCTTCGATACAACACGTCGGGCTCGCCTAGTTCATCGATTCCGCCCTCGGCGCTTACGACAAAACGGTTGGTGAGATCGGGGTCCGTCGTCGGACGGCCATCCAACGTCGCGACCATTCTCCTGGCCCCCGAACCTTGAAACGTAGCCCTCGCGCTCGGCATATCCATCAACGCACGCTCTCGATAATTGCAGACATACAGGTCCACCCACCCGTCTCCGTCCACATCGGCCAAGGCCAGTGAATGTCCGCCGCGCGCTGGGACTTGAGGAAAAGGGACGGGATGGAACACTCCCTTACCTGTGTTCAGAAGGACACGAATTCCCGCGGCGTGAGTGTTAAGGACGAGGTCGGACGCGCGATCTCCATTCAAGTCAGCAAACGCACAACCGGTGACGTCACCCGAAAGGAGGTTTGCCCGATTGGGAAAGGCCTTGTCCGTCACGTCTTCGAAACGCCAGTTGCCCTGATTTCGCCACAACTGGCTAGCGCCACCCGAAGCACCGAGGAATACATCAACTAAGCCGTCGCCGTCTGCATCGGCCAATGCCACCCCCGAACCGTCCAGGAGCATCTGATTGGTGAGGTGCCGCGCGGGAAGGATCGTATGGGCGAACGTGAGTCCGGTGATCGTAGGCTCCATTCGTTGAAAACCGGTGTTTCCACTCGGAGGATTCGGAGGCAACAAAGGGAGAATAACTTCGCCGGTCCCGGCCAAGGACACGAAACTAAATACGAGCGTCATCCATTGCACCACCCAGCAAAATGACCAACGAAGCATCATAACCGACTTCCCCGGTAACCCACCGACTTACTTCCGGGACTTCGCTTGGTTTTCCAGCAGCATTAACGGCTGTTGGAATTGGTCCCAGGCGTCTTTGAGGACTTTAGGTACCGGCGTCGGCCCTTGGATATACGACCCGAGCAACAAATCATCATCGCCGTCGCCGTCGAAGTCTCCTGCGTCCATGCACAGCCAGCGACCCAAGGCGCTTTCAGCGAAGGTTGACGGCGTGAAACGGTTGGCACCTTCGTTCTTGAGGTAAACGAAGCTTCCACGAGGAGCATTTTGGTAATCCGGGAAGAACGAAATGGCGGCGATGTCCAGATCACCGTCGCCGTCAAAGTCGCGCGCCACTGCCTTGTACGCCCCATTCATCGGAAAGAAGAAATCCTCACGCCATATGCCGCCCGGCTGCGAAGTGTAGAGACGAACTCCGTGGCACCGCTTCGGTGGTGACGAGAATTCGCCGTTGTCTCCATTGGTCACCAAGAAATCTGGCCGGCCATCGCCGTTAAAATCAGCAACTTCAAAATAGCTGTGGCCCCAATGTGGTGGGTATTGGAAGACGGTCTTACGCTCAAAACGACCCGTGCCGTCTCCTAGGAAAAGATACATCGCCTCCGTCTCCTGCGCGACCAGCGCCGCGATATCGAGGTGGCCATCACCGTTGAAGTCGGAGATTTCGGTTCGCAGCGTTCCTGGCAGCGGCAGGAGCTCGTGTTCGCGAAACGTACCATCGGCTTGAGCTTCCCACCAAGACAACCGGCCAACGTTGTTGCCGAAGCAACTCACCACTAAGTCGGGCCGGCCATCACCATTAAGGTCGGCAGAATTTGCGTCCGTGGTGCGCGGCAGGCCGGACAGGACCGGAGGAACCGCCTTCCATTCCCCGGAGTTGGGGTTCGAGTTGGTCAGCCAAAAAACGCTGGCCGCCAAATCATCGGACGGAAGGAAACTGCCGAGACCAGCCGTCAAGATACCTGGCGGGAACGCGCGAAACGAGCTAACCGAATTGCTAACACTGAGGGTGCCCCCGTGACGGCCATCCGGCCTAATCCACTGGACCGCTTTGAGGCTGTCATCCGCCATCAGCGCCCCACCTTCGGCCAAGACTTTGACGGCCGTGACTGCCGGCTGCTTGGCCTTGACTGGAAGAATGACCGTCCGGAATCCGGGGACACCCACGTTGATAGGCGCAGGCGATCGCTGGGGCAGAGGCTTCTCTGGAGAATGGGCCAAGTAGTAAGCGGAAAGATCAAGCCACTGTTGCTCGGAGATCACGGGCGTATCCGGAATCTTTCGATGTTCGCGGAGTAGGCGAATATTGGCACTCTTTTCGAGGTCAGCGCTGGAAAACCCGAGTCGATATTTCATCCTAGGTAAAATCTGATCGAACCACGTCCTCCGATCCACCGCGTCAGGATCGGGAAAAAGATGGCAAGTGACACAGTAGGTCCGCGCCAGTTGTCCACCCCTGGCGACCGCGGCAGGATTACTGAGGTCTGGCAGACTGGTCTGGTCGGCGCCGCGTAAGTTAAGTTCTGCAAGACCGTTCAGCACGATTAGCAGAGTTCCGATAAGCAATTGACCACGGAGACCCACAGGCATTACCAGAGCTGGGAATAAGTTCGTCGCAAGTGTTCAGGCCGCTCTAACGCCGAGGGCAAAGAAAAAAGGGGCCGGACGATTCGTCCAGCCCCTGTTGTTTGAACCTAGCGGTTCGCCTAGTCGCGCGAACGGAAGTATTTCTGCACCGTACTCGCCGGAATTTGGTAGGGACTTACTGCTCCCTGAACATCAGTCCAAGGAGTGCTGTTCAGAGTATCCAGCGATTGCAGCGTGCCGGTGTAGGTTATCGTCGTTACCCCGCCCACTGTGGAATAGGACAGCGTGGGAACGGTGATCGTGCCGACAGGGTACAGCAGGAGATAATCCAGATCGTGATCGTTGCTGCCAGAGTTGCGAACACGAAGGGTGCTGCCAGTCCCCAGCGCAACCTGAGCGAAGCTGCCGTCGGAGTTGCGGTAAGGCAGCAAGTCGTTGGAACTCCAAGCGCCCGTACCGTTGCCAACCAAGCTGCCGATGACTGTCGTCGCAGCGTTAACCTTGGTCGGGTCACCCGTCACCAACTCCAGAGTGTCATTGAACAAGTCAACCGCTCGCCCGTCAGCCGAGGTGCCAAGCAGGACATTGTAATTGCCCGCAGGGAAGTTGCGCGTGTAATTATACCATTCGCCTGAGCCGTTCCAGCCGACCTTATAGTTGGAGGCGATGGTGAAATCACCACGGTCGCGGTCACCGTCGTTTCCGGTAACGTCCACGTTGCCGAGTAGGTCCGCGCTAGTCGTGGGGAAGTCAACCGTAGTGCCGGAGTTTATCCAGCCATTGCGCAACGAATTACCGTTAGCGGCCGCATCGGTGGTGGACTGATTCGCAAGGCGGAAATCAATCCCGGGGATGCCGTCCTTACCTTGATATAGGTTGGGCGCGAGCGGCATGGTGCTCGCCGCGGCCACCGTTTGGCCGCTGCCGTAGTTGAAGTCTTCCAACTCGATAACGAAGGCGCCATTCATGAGCAGTCGGACATCATCATCGGGGAAGGAACTGACGGTTCCGTTTTTGCTCGTTACGTCCACATAATAGTCGCCTACGGCCTTCACATCGGCATTCGCAATGGTAAGTGTGGAGGAAGTGGCTCCCGCAATCGCCCGTTTGTTTTGATACCACTGATAAGTCACCGGGCTCGCCGATTCCGCGACAACGCTCAGTGAAACGGTTTCACCTTTGGCAAAATGTTTGCCCACAGGACGCTGAGTAATGAGGGGAGGAAGGGTCCGGGGATCGACATAAGTGCCGACGACGTTACCGGTTAGCGCCGATGGGGTGCCATTGGCTGGATCGGCCGCGCTGGCCAACTTGTACGTTGCGCCGCCGTTATCGCCACCGCCACCTTCCTTAAACAAAACTTCAAGGTAGTACCTGTTGCCGGCTATGAGGTGGATCGTGTTACCGTCGGGCCATTCGGTACCACCGTACTGATCAGACCGGTTGACCCAGGCACCCTCTGAACCACGGCTCCCGGTATTGTCGTTCACGCCATCGCTGAGCCAAATTCGGCGATTACTCCAACCGCTCTCCTCGGCAATCTTCTTCTTGTTGGCAGGATCGGCATCGGTACTCAGGTACGTTTCACCATGATCGTCTGACGACATGAGGAAGACATAGTCTCCAGTCACCGGAGGAATGAAATAGCCGACCAACTGACCGAAATAATTATCGTACTCATCCGCCGTATTCGCCTCATAGAGATTCTTGAA
>DLVS01000377.1 GCA_003445095.1 Verrucomicrobiales bacterium | reverse complement strand
AGAAGGAGTTCCGACCGGTCGGTGGACGCCAGACTCGTCAGGCCGACGTACGAATTCTCGCCGCGGCCAATAGCGACCTGCGGGCCGCGATCCAGACGGGCCGATTTCGGGCTGACCTCTTCTACCGGCTCAACGTCATGCCGCTCCACTTGCCACGGCTGCGGGACCGCCGCGACGATTTGGGGGAACTCGCCGAGCACTTCCTCACACGCTACGCCAAAGAATTCGGTGCGCTCGTAACGGCGGTAAGTCCGGCGGCTTTGGCTAAACTCGGGGCGCATGATTGGCCCGGTAACATTCGCGAACTCGAGAACGTCATTCAGCGCGCGGTGCTAATGGCCGCCGGCGAACGCATCGAGCCCAGCGACATCCTGTTTGACGACCCCGTCGCGGACGGCTGCCAAGCAAATCCATGCTCACCGGCAACGTTTCGCAACCTCAAGGCCCGGGCCGTGGCCGAATTCGAGCGCCGCTACATCAGCGATTTGCTGCGCGCGCACGCGGGCAACATCACTCACGCAGCCAAAGCCGCCGGCAAAAATCGGCGAGCCTTGTGGGAGTTGATGCGCAAACACCAATTGGCTCCCTCGAATCGGAATCGGGTTGGCTGAATTCGGTGACAACCTTACGGATTGTTTTCGAGCACCACTGCCACCCAGTGACGAATGCCGGCCGGCGCACCCGACTTCCGGCGCCAACTTTGCCCCCGGATTCATCCCATCACGATTCCACGGTCCAGGTTTTCCCGGTCATCGCATTGATGGCTTGCAGGAAAAAGACGTAGTGCCCCCGCTGCACCACATTGCCCAATGACATGATGCTGCTTGATTCCTGATCAAGCATCTCGTTCGCAGTGTCGGATCCCATTTCGGATTCCACCGTGTCGTAATGGGTGGGCCGGTCGGCCAAGAATTTCGGCAGCACACCGCTCGGCGGTCGCTCGTCCACATATTCATCCCCGAACCCGAGCAGGTGACCAAACTCGTGCGCCGCGACATTCTGCTCTTGTTCCTCAAACGACCGACAATCTCGGTCGAAGGTGACATCGACTCGCCGAAATTTCGGATCGGTCGTCGCATTCTTTTCTCCCGGGTGCGTGCCCACTTCCATGAAAACTGTGGGATGAAAGCCCACCAAGTCGTTCACGCGATTTCGAACCGTACGGGCACGCCGGCTTCCTAATTCTTCGTTGTAGGAGGTCGATCCCTCGGGGGTAGCTCGCCCCCGAAAATCCAAACACACCGACTCCATTGCGTCGGGATCATGCGCCACGTCCACTTTGGACTTGATCAAGTTCGCGACTTCTTGCGACCCAGCCTCGACTGGCGGCGAGATATCCGCGCTATCGAATTCGAAGGGACCGACCTGACGAACAAAGTCCTTGGGAAATACCGAATGTTTGGTCGCCTCCGTGGGGTCCCGACTTTCCAGCGTCGCTGACCGACCGCTGCGCACCTCTGAGCGAAGGCGCGGCGCGCCCGGCGGCATCTTGAAGGCTTCAATCGTGGAATGCGCGTCCTCCGCTGCTTCCGAAATCTCCACGTTCACCAAGACTTTCGCCCGATAGGGCGCGAACCCGGATTCATTCAGGGCTAGGGGGTGCTGCTCGCTCCAAATGTCATGGACGTTGCGCTGAAAATCGGTGCGGAAAGTTTCTTGTTGGGCCTCGGTCCAATTGAATTCCGCGCGTTGCGCCGCCGTGAAGCGAACGCCGCGATAGCGTCCAAACATTCGCGGGTTGTCGGTGATCAGTCGGGTTGAAAACGGCAGGAACTTAATGAAGACGCGATGATAGACATTCAACACGCCGACGGACGGCGAGGGTCCGACGGGCATATACGTGGCGTCAAAGCGTGGGCCAATGAAAACACCGACATCAAAATCGAACTTCGGCAGGGACGGATCGGGCGACGCCAGCGACGGGGCTGTGGCGGGAGTCTGGGGATTCGGGGTTCCGGTGGGACCGGCATCTTGAGGGCTCGTGGTTGGTGCCCCGGCATCTTGCACTTGGCGTTGAATTTGCGGCGCCGGAGAACCCCCGGTTAGGAAGCGCGGCATACCCGACACCGACGAGCCATCGACCTTGGAAGCCGCGCGATAGTCTCCCGTGGGATCGCTCGAGGAAGCGCGCTGATTTGGAAGGCGCAAGCTAGTCGCGGCGGGCATACGAAGATAAGAACGACGTTCGGCGCATCCCGTCAACCTCAGCTCCAGACACGATTGGAGTTTTGGACTAATCCTGAAACCAGCGGCAGGACTCAGACGGGGCTGCCGCGGAAATTCAGTTTCGCGTTCCGGTTTCCCGTTTCGCATCGCTTCGTTGAAGAAGGCCGCGAACCTTGTGTTTGGCAGGCTAGGCTTGAAGCGTTAAGAGGAGAAATTGCGGGGTCGCAGCCTCTCACATCCCGGGCGACGAGAACCCAGAGCCGTCAAGCGTCGTCCCAAATCGTATCCGCTCTTAACGGCTCCACGCCGGCACTATCAGGAAATGCTCCACCGAAACCGCTACCGTCGCCCACCAAACAACCCGAATTCTACTGGGTTTAACTAAGCGCCATTCTGTCCTTTCCCTGTCCTGCTTCCGAGCGAAGGCCAGCTCGGCGTTGATGTGAGTTGTTCCCAGCGGAAACAGCGGCAACTGAACCTGCGGCATCCC
>DLVS01000252.1 GCA_003445095.1 Verrucomicrobiales bacterium | reverse complement strand
TCCAGACTCGCTCATCACCTCCGCCAGATGCTGCAGGAGGAGGGCTACCGTGTCCATTGCGGCGGGCGCGACGACGGTCCCGAACTGGCCGGCCGCTTCTGGTTCACCTGGTCCGTCGCCGGCATGGCCGACTGCGAAGTGGGGCCGAGTTGCGCGGACTCCTGGGAGGCCTGGGCCGGCGCATTGGACCACCGGCTCGCCAACAGCCGCATCGGGGTCCATCGGTTCGATGCCGCGTCGATGACGCTGGCGCCGTTCCACGCGGCGACGTTGTCGCCCGAGACGCTGGACGTCCGCTCGTTCGCGGCACGCCACGGCTTGTCGGAGGAGGTGGCGGCGTCGCAGATCGAAAGGCTGCGTGCACAGTCGATCTACATGAACGACCTGTATCAGGTCAACGTCGAGGCCGTTCACGCGCCCTTTGGCGAGGAGACAGGCGACATGTTCTGGCTGTCCATCAAGCGTCGGGATCGCGGGCCGGTGCGCGATTGGCGCGAACTGCAGCAGATCAAGAACATGATCGTCGGCGACGAACACGAGGGCTTCGAGGTCTACCCCGCGGAGTCACGCCTCGTGGACACGGCCAACCAGTACCACCTTTGGGTGTTCATGGACCCCGCCGTGCGGCTGCCGGTGGGCTATCGGCACCGGGAGGTGCTAGACAGTGGCGCTGCAGCGGCGGTCGGCGCATGGCAGCGTGGCTTCGGCGTGGCGTCGGTCTGATCCGCCGCCAAGAGAAGAAGGCCCTCGCTACCGCAGAGGGGGGCGCCAGGCCAATGTCAGGTGGCGTGCCGGGTGCTTTCGGTCCAAGCGGCCGGCGCCGCCGGCCGAGCCCTTTGTTGATGCAACGCAAGACATTGAGATTCGATGTCAGGAATGTGAAGGTCAGCAGCCATTGGATAGTGGCTTCTCGCAGGCGGCCCGCGGCCAGGAGCAGACGGTCAACTCCAGCCGGCCCAGCGGACACCCAACGTGTAGCATGGGGCTGGCAGCGACTATCTAGAGGCAGGGCTCATGTTCAGTCGTATTCGCGCAGCGTTTAAGGAGTCAGTTGGTGAGCCAGCCTTTTCCGAGGAGGAGTCTGCGCTGCAAGGGATCATTGATGGTCGTATCGACAAGATTCGACGATTTCTGGAGCGTGGCGGAAATGCCAATGCTGCGGTTCTGCTAAGAGGTGCCGGACCTTCCGGTTCGTCAATCAAACCGAGACCGCTTGTCGTTTGGGCAGCGACGTATCACAACTCTGCGGCGTCGGTGCTCTTGCTGGATGCCGGGGCATCTGCCAACAGCTACGATCCGAATGATGGTCTTTCGCTGCTGCACAGCGCCGCCGCCGCTGGCGACCTCGCGCTAGCGGAGCGCCTTCTCAAGGGTGGTGCGTCTCCAGATGGCCACAACGGTCATGGCGCCGGCTCCCCGCTATTTGTGGCCGCGACGAGAGGCAATGAAGCAATGGTCTCGATGCTCTTGAAGGCCGGCGCCGATCCAAACCTGAAGAACTGGGCCGGCATTGCGCCGCTGGAGGCCATTGGGGCTATGCCGAACGGAGAGGTCTGCGGGACCGCCCTCCGTCGTAGAGGTTGACATACCATGGTCCAGCCAACAAACCTTGGCCGGATTGCGGAACTCCTAGTTCGGCACGGCGCCGAGGTCAGCAGTGCATCAGTGATTCATGCTGCAGGTCTATGTGACCTAGATCTGCTTCGATCCCTTGTCCGATCGGGTGCACCAATCGACGATCGTGACGATCGCGGTCGCACTCCGCTCATTCTTGCGGCTGGCTTCGGCGATTTGGAGGTAGTCGAGTTTCTGCGGCAGAACGGCGTCAATGCTCACGCCACCGACTCGGCGGGGTTGAACGCGGCAGACTGGTCTGCGGTGGGAGGCTTCCAGGCCGTTACACGGCGGTTACTCGCCGCGGGGGTTAGCGCCTCGCACGCCGGCATTGAGGAAGCGCTGGTAGCCGTTGACTTGACGCGCGTCGAACCCGGTTCTGGAGCTAACGATACATATCTGGTCGCAGGGCTGATCCACATCACCGCCTCTGGAGTTCGAGTACGCAGCAAGTCTGAAATCGTGATTGCCGATGCCCTCTTCTATATGGGCATTCCATTTGAGTATGAGCTGCCATTCATCGGTTCTCAAGTGGGAGGTATGCGACTCCCTGACTTCACCATACGGCGAAACGCGGGCCAACTCATCCTATGGGAGCACTTGGGCATGCTGCACGATGATGGCTACAGGGCGAGTTGGTCGAAGAAGCTCCACTGGTACAAACAGAACCGCTTAGTCGAGGGGCAAACGCTATTCATTACTCGCGATGACCCACGCGGTGGACTCGACTCCCGCCGAGTGAACGTCATTGCTCGTGAAATTCAGTCTCGCCTCGGCCAGAAGTGAACCCTAAGCCATTCATCATGAGCGACTGAGGCGCTGCAGGAACGGCTCGGTCTCACGCCATGTACACCGCTAGGATGGTCTCCGGAGATACATGCACAAGCATGCCGGCCGAGTTGCGGCAACTTGGGGTGGCGCCGTCGAGACCTTCGATTACGACCTCGTGAATCGAGCCATCCATCGCGCGGAAGAGAATGGTATCGCCCAATGCTGCTTCAAACTTCGGTGCGTCGCCAAGAGCGTGGCAACACATCTTGACAGGAATTGCAGCCATGTTGTCCTTGTCCTCGCGGAGTTGTTCAGCCTTGATTGTGGGGCTACGTAGGCCTGGGTCGCGTAGTGTTTGGCCAACGCCGAGTTGATCGTCAGCTTTCACAGCCGCCGGGTGTCTGCTCCGGGTCGGGTCCGGTCGACCGCCGCGCAAAATTCGAAGACTGCTCACCTACGTACAGCGGTCACCGGTTCGCTCACCTTGAATGAAGCTCACGGCCGAAGTAAGGCTTGACGGCGAGCTGGGCGACCGGGCGCCAAAGCCGGCAACCAAAAAGACAAAACCCCTCCCCGCAGTAGCGGGGAGGGGCAGAAGCCGCGGCTATGCAGCGAGCTTCGTGTCGTCGGCGTCCATTCGGCCAGCGCCGGCCGAATCCTTGTCGAGGTCGAGTTTTTGCTGTAGGCCACGCTGCCGGGCCAGCAGATCCGCAAGGCGATCC
>DLVS01000288.1 GCA_003445095.1 Verrucomicrobiales bacterium | reverse complement strand
GTGTTGGGGCCATAACGGGCCGGTCGTGGCGGCGAAAACGGATTGCGGACGTTGTTCGTCGAGTTATCGAACTGGAGCGCCATGGAAATCTTCGTGCCGGCAGGCAGAAAAACCGGTTCCTGGTACCGATACGCACCTTGCCAGTTGAAATCCCAATCGGGAATCAACAGCAGGGATTCCTCTCGACCGTCTGGAAAGACAGCTCGGCCTTCGATCCGCCGCCCGAGGTAGTGAGTGTGCGGCAATACGCCCAGAAGGTCCGCATCGGCTGGCAAGATCATCTCATCGCGAGCCGTCACATTGGTGCTCCCGGCGGGAATATCGAGAGAATAGGTTCCCAGACCGAACTTGATCGGTTGATTGGTCGGAGGCTCGTCCGTGAAGTACAAACCCAGCTGGGGTTGAAACGGTTCGGGCTTTCCCCGTGGCTGTAAGTGAGTTTGCAAGACCAAATCGGTGCCGGGCTCGAGCGTCCACGACAACCCGACCGGATTGCGCGCGGGTGCGGCGCCCGGTTGCCAGCTCGCGAAGTGTCCATTGGGCGGCTGGATTTGAACCGGAATGTCCATGCCGGGAAACCCAGGCTCCGGATCCGTCGCATCGCGGCGCCGGCCTTCGCCACTGCGATCCACCCGAACAAACGCGTGGTGGGCCGTCCGCGAGCCGGGCCTGAGTTCCCAGGCCTTCACGTAACGCCGGCGGTCGAGATTCAATGGCATCACGAAGTTGCGATACACATCTCGCCCTTCGGCCGGAACGATGAACGGCTCCGGCAAAGTCACCACCAAGTCGGGCGGGCCCATTTGCCAATCCGATATGAATTGCGGTGGGGGCGGTGATTTGGACGGGTCCCCAGCGGGCGCTCCGGCAGCGGACCACCTCCGAAACAAGGCGATCTCATCCTCAGTTAATCGTCGATCACCGTTGAACGTATGCGGCCCCGGCTCCGGTAGCCAGGGAGGCATATACCGGCGACCGGTCACGTCCGCCAAGTCGGTCGCCCGCTTGGCGGCGTCATTGAAGGTGAGCAACGAAAACGGCGCCGCCCCGCCCGGTCGATGGCACGGGGCGCAATGCTGAAAAATTACTGGGGCAAGGTGTTCATTGAAGGTGACCGTTGACGGTGTTTCTGCGGCGCCGAGCGGGAGGACCAATCTGAGCGCGACCAAGGAGGGCCACACCCTCCAGAACTTCGAGCCCGTTAGGCGCCGTGAATCGGGTCGAGCTGCCGCGCTGCGTCGGCCCCGTGCTCGAGGCGCCGTCCCTTGTGGCGTATTCGACGCATCACTGCGAATGGCCGCTCCAGAGGCGCGCACAGGCCGGGAACAGCCCAGCCGGCCATCCCGACTGTCCGAATAGTTCGGGGCTAGCCGTAGTAAAAGTCTCATGGGATACGCTGGATTCGGCATCCCACGGGCGGCGTCGAACGCGGTTCCATTTGCGTTCCCTTAGTCAATCCGGCTAAGGCTTCAGCGAGGTCGTGCCGCGTGGGTGCCGGCTTTCCTTGACCGAGAGCTGCGTATTGGTCGTTCACCCGGCCTCGGTAAACTTGACGCCCGTCTGCGGTGAACACCACGACTTCGGGCGTGACCTTGATCCCCAGTTGATCAGCCAGTGTCTGCTGAGGGTCGCGGAATGCCTCGGGAGTGAAGGAGCCTTCCGCCCGATGTTCACGAATGACCTCCGGCAGGTCTCCGGCATTCGGATAGACGGCCACGAAAGCGACACCTCGGGGAGTGTACTCGCGCTTCAGGCGATCAAGCTCCGGCTCGACGCGATTCGAAATAGGGCATTCGACGCTCAAGAATTCGAACACAATTGCGCGGGTGTCCGCCTCAAATTGAATCGTCACCGGATTTCCTTGGAGCGTGGTCAACGACCAACTCGGCCGGGGGTCCGCCTGGTGCACGCATCCCGTCGTCAAGGCGCTAAACCAAGACGCGAGCGCGAGACGCAGGATCACCGGGGAGATTGATGAACGCTTCAACAACACTGAACAAGCGGAACCAAGGCGAACGCGTCAAGCCCGACCTCACCTGGCGAAGGAACCGAGACTCAGGCCGATTGTTGATAGGTCTCGAGCGCTTCCTGAAGGTGACGCGCGAATTCAGGGTAGGCCTGAGTGAGACCAAGCACTCCCGCTCGCTTGAGTTCGTATACCTCGCAATCGCCGACCGCGCGGATCGTGGCGATGCGCGGCACGTCCATCAGGATGGCTACCTCGCCGAAATACGCGCCCTCGCGGAGTACCGCCAGACGTTTTCCCGTGTCCTGCTGCACCGCTTCTACCTGGCCACGCGTGAGGAAATACATGGCGTCGCCGACGTCACCTTGCCGGATCAGGATTTCTCCTGAGTCGAAATGTTTGCTCTCCAACTTTGGAACGATGTCACGGATGAAGTCCGCACTGGCGCTCCGGAAGAACGAAACCTTTTCGATCAAGGGGTGAATGATCGCCCGCATCTTGAGCAGCTCGCGGTCAATTTTACCCGGGCCCTTCACGGGCATTTGATCGATGAATTGGAACTGCTCCGGCACCATGTATTCGGCCAAGCGTTGTTTGAGAAATTCCCGCAAGGCCGCCGTCGTTACCTCATGCCCGGGGTGCAGGACCAGGTGGGCGTGGACGACTTGGCCCCAGTGCGGGTCGGGAACGCCGATCACGCAGGACTCCGCCACCGCCGGGTGCGCTGAGAGAGCTGACTCCACCTCAAGCGGGGAAACGTTGCTGCCGCCGCGCACGATCACATCTTTCTTGCGACCCATGAACCACAGGTAGCCGTCGGCATCATACCGGCCTAAGTCGCCCGTCCGGACCCACCCGTCATGCATCACTTTTCGGGTCAGCGCCGTGTCGTTCCAGTAACCTTCCATCATCATCGGACTGCGAACCAAAATCTCGCCGACTTCAGACGTCGTGGCGTCGTCGCCCTGCTCGTTAACGACGCATACCTGGGCACCGTACATCGGTAATCCAATGGAACCTGGTTTCTTGCG
>DLVS01000365.1 GCA_003445095.1 Verrucomicrobiales bacterium | reverse complement strand
TTGTGGAAGGCCAAGCGCAGTTGCGTGCGCAACCGCTCGTCCCGCGAGTACCGAAGTAAGTTATAAAAACACATGAACGCCATCTAGTCATCGGACTGGTTGCCTGACCCGATGCCGGCTTGGATCTTCGGCACCATCGCATTTTGCGCGTACCCGTGAACGTCGATCAATTCCCGCGCCGCGCGGGCATACTTGGGGTCTCCAGTGATATGCTCCGCAACCGCCAGATAACTCAGCATGCTCAGAGAATTGAGTCCGCGTTCCCACCACCAGTAAGGATCATGGTTCAACACCTGCGGGCCGTACTGCGCCCACCGTGTGGGTGTGCCATCCACATCAACGAGAGCGTAGTTGTTCGCCAGCAGATGATCGGTCAGGGCACGGACGACTTCGGTTACCCGCGCCTTCTCCTCGGCCGTGTCGGCGCAAAGCTCGAAGTATTGGGCGTAGAGGAAGTAATGACCGTCGAGCTCGTCGCTGCTGGTGTCGCTCTTCCAAAACCATGCGCCGTCCGCGCTTTTGGGCCAGCGCGGCTCGTAGACTTTCCACAGCTTATCACCCTGAGCGCGTTGTTCTCGATCACGTTCGATTCCACCGACGTTCGGATCGGGCAACGCGACGGAGCGGATGGAGCGCGCGACATAGCCAAGCGGTGGCGCCGGATTACCTCCGCGCGTGACCTCCTGCAAGAAGCGCAGCGCCTCAAACGCCCGTTTGGCGCGGGACTTCGCCTCCGGATCCCGAGTGGCTGCCCACGCAAAACACTCACCCGCGCCGTACATCGCCGTCCATAGTCCGTCGTTGTCATCGTCGTCGGACTCGGCGGACGTCCGGTCGCCGGGTCGGCGGAGGTGTGCCTGAGAGACGTATTGGTAAGGGGTGCGGCGGATATAGCGATCGATCTCTCCCTCATAAAACCTCGCCTTTTCCGCCAACGTCATAGTTCGGCGTTCGATCCAACCCAATCCTCCCGGCGTCGCCAGCCAAGCGTCGCCACGGGCGTTCACCGCGACTTGCTCCACGTGATCGTTTGGCAGCCACCTCGAGCCTTGGCGATATTGCCACTCGATTCCGTCAAATCGAATCGCTCCAAGCCGGGTCGCGAACCAGACGGAACCATCTCCGCCCGCCGTCACGCTGGTGAAGTCGTTCCACGGCAACCCATCCTCGCCTTCGAAAAACTTCCACGCATTACCCTCCCGCACTGCCACTCCCGCGGCAGTGGCGAACCACACTCTTCCTCGAGCATCAACAGCGACTCCTCGTCCGTCCTCGGCTCCCCAGACTCTTCCCAGTCCATCCGCGATTCGGACCGGCTCCCAACCACGATCAGTTCGCCGATGTAGCCCGGCAGCCGAAGCTAGCCATAATTCTCCCGACGAGGAGACCGCGAGTTGTCTGACCTCGTACCGGCTCGGCCAATTCAGGGTCGTCAAAACGCCTCCGGAAAACTGGAACGGGTCCGCCGCCGTCACCAAATAGTTCGTGGCGCCAAAACGAATGAGTTGAATGACGTCGCGCCACGGAATGGTCGCCCGTTGTGCTCGGCCATCTTCGCCTGGAAACTGAAATTCGCTATCCGCGCTCGCGGGGACTTCAGGGAGGGCACTCCAAACGTCGTCCGCCAACTTCCACCAGCGTCCTTCAGTGAACGCCCGCGGTTGACCGGCCGTCGTTACTTCGATCAGTTGGATTGGGCCGGCCGGCAATCCGTTGGTGCGGTCGAAGTGATGAGCAATCTCTTGAACGAATGATTGCGAAACGGGAGTAAAAGTCGCGCCAAGCACTGTACTCCCGGTAAGCCAGGCTACCATGATCGAGGTATTCATTCGAAGCCAACCGGAGACGGCCAAGTGCATTGACATATTTACAAACGATCCTAGCGCGCCGTGTCGACTTTGGCGATGAAGCGGTGGACGAGAAAGCGCCTGGCGCGGAATCCCTACGAGCGACGAGGGCGGCTATTGGACCTTGGCCGCGCTGAGTTGCGCCCAGAGGTGGTGGACAAAAGCCAGATTGTCGCACTGCAAATACTGCATACTCCCGCCCATTCGCGAGAAACTCTTGCAGAACCGCAGGTAGTACGCCGGATTCGTTTTCGGTGGTTCCCCTTGCGTCCAGTCCCATCCGCCGCCGTCCTGCAGATCCACGACATAAATGTTGTGACCAGCCACCGGCGGTCGGCCGGCTTGGAACCGCAGGTTGTGCACACAACTCAGGCTCTTTTCGAAAACCTGCGGAGCCATGATGGCCGAACCCACCGAGAGCACCACGCCACCGTCAAGGCGGTCTACGGATCCGCCAAACAGCCGAAAATCTTCGGCCGCCGCACGACCGATCGCGGCGCCATTGAACATCGGGTGACAGGAGATGATATCGTACCCAATGCCCGGGTGAACCGTCAGTGGAACTCCCAGGCGCCACGCCTGCGCCAGGATGCTGGCGTGTTTCCAGCGGTGTTCGAGGGCATGGCGTCCGGCCGCTAAACCAAACCGCCGCATCGCCGCCAACAACTCGCAGGCGGACGATGCCAATGGATCATCAGGGAATTGGCGAACCAGTTGCTCCAACTCCGCCTCGGTCGGAAGCGTGCAACCGTCTTCCATGATGAAGCGCCCCAAGGCCCGACCATAACCCAAGCCCTGCAATGCACCGGCCAGGAGCGCCAGGTGAATGTTGTGTCCCGTCTCGTCCCAGGCTCCAAACGTTCCCGTCGCGACGTTCTCTTCCACGCCTTCGGTCGAGCGACCGAGCCAAGCGTATTCCCAATCGTGAATCGTTCCGGCGCCATTCGTGGCCAGGTGGGTGATCCAGCCGTTTTCCATCAGGGCCGTGACGATTGGCGCCGCGCCGTTGCGCAAGAGATGCGCGCCGTACATGAGGATCACCGAGGCATCCCGGACTCGCGCCGCGCGAATGCGCTCGGCGGCGTCGCGGATTAGTTGCGGAGCGCTGTCTGGAAGTGGCGGCCGAGCGCTGTTCGGCGAGATCAAGATGTCTTCGACTCGAGTGAGACTTTTCCGTTCCGCGAGCGGCCGAACCTTGAGGCGGCCCAGATCCAACGGCAGCGTCAAGCGAGCTCGAATCTGTTCCTCATTCATCGCCGCCTCCTTCGCATCCCCTTTCGATGGGCCATTCCGAGTAAGGAGGGCGCGCAAAATTTCTCCGTCCCGCCAGCGCGAAAGACCGCGCGACCCGCGCGGGACCGCCGCGCAGCAGCTCTACTTAGTTCATGCCCTCTTTTCGTGCCCATTCTCGGAAGGTTTCCTATCTTGGAAACAAGACGCTCATAAGCGGCTCCAAATCGCCGTAATCAGGAATACAGATATCCGCGCCGACACCCAGGAGGCGTTGGCGTTTCCACTCGTCAAAGCGGCCCGATCCATTGTTGGCCTCGTCACTGGCCACGGCGACGGCGAATCCGCCCACCTGCTTGGTATTTTCGATTTCCACGTAACCATCACCGAAGGCCAGCAGTTGCTCTCCGGGAATTCGGTTCTCAGCGAGGATTCGGTCGATCACCATTTTCTTGCTGAATTTTTTGTAGTCGTCCTGGGCTCCGTAAATGTGACGTTTGAAATAGCGGGTCAGGTCAAGTGCTTCCGCTTCCGCCTTCACAAATTGCTCGTCGGTACCGCTGGCCAAGTACAGCGGCAAGCCCCGCGCCGCGAGCGTCTCCAGCAGTGCCCGCGTTCCGAAGACCGTCAGGTCATCGCGTTGAATCGTGCCCGCACGCAATCCCTCGACCCGATACCGAATGCGCTCGTCAAGCCGGCGCAGATACTCGTGCTTGTACGCGAGTGGTTCGTCGGGAGTACCGCCTCGTTCCTTCACTCGCTCGGCGAGTTGGATCATCTGGTAAATCGTCTGCTTGCCGTTCAACCGCATGATGTCCTCGAAGGCGAGTTGCTGGCGTTGCTCCTCGGATTCACCCGGAATTGGGGGAATCACTTCGGCGAACATAGGCACCATAATCTCAGGCCATCCCTGCCGGATCAGCGAGAGCGTACCATCGAAGTCGAATAAAACATGGCTGAGGCCGTGTCGCGGTTGGAAGCCAGGAGCGAACTGGACGGCGCGAGTGAAAGGTCGATGCATCGGCAATCGTCTCGGTTCAGTTCGTCATCGTCAACTCAGGGACTCGGACTGGTGGGTCTCCACAGACCGTTCTTCGGCCTCGCATAATTCGATCACGGAGGAGGCGTCTCGGGCGGTGACGCGAGAAGGCGGGCGACCCGCCAACACCGATTCGACAAAATACCGCAGTTCACCGACGTAGCCGTCGGGAGCTTCAAGTTTGATGGTTTGGGTGCTACCCTTCGTGGTCAGGCGAAACGCTTCGGCGCCCCGGGCGAGATCGTAATCCGCAGTGGCGCCTTCGAAATTGACGGTAAATGACATGTTGAAGGGGAAACCTTCAGCCATCGCCCAACTACCTTCGGCGCTCACCGTGGGACCGTTCGGATATTGGAACAGCGCCATCACATGATCGATCGCGCCGCTGACCTTGCGGTAGCCCGAAGCAAACACTGAGCGCGGCTGGCCAAAACAGTACTGAATGAAATCAACATCGTGCACGTGTAGATCGAACAACGCGCCACCCGATTCTGCGCCTTGAAGAAAATGGCTGTGTCCCCAAGCCGGCGACGAGGCTACGCGCCGGAACCGCGCATCCAGCACGCGACCGAATTCGCCGCTCACAATCCGCTCCTTCACCCACGCATACTCGGGCCAGAAGCGAATGCACATCGCGGGCATTAGGAAAACGCCGCGCTGGGTGGCCACCTCGGCGGCGTCGGCAATCCGGCGAGCATCGGCGCCATTGCGAGCCAGCGGCTTTTCGATCACGACGTGTTTGCCGGCTGCCAACGCCCCTAGTGCCAGTTCCACGTGCGTCTTGGTCGGAGTGCAGATATCTACCGCTTGAATTTCGGCGTCGTCAAACAATGCCGCCGAATCGCGATACGCCTTCACTTGCGTCATATCGAGCCGCAACGGCTGGGCGTCGCCCACGTTCCCTCCGACCTGTGAAAAATCTCCGTCAAGATGCCGTCCGCTCGGGTTACACAGCGCCGCGATTTTTGCGTTTGCGACTTGCCGATACGCCTTCAAATGCTGTGCGGCCATGAAGCCGGTTCCGATGATGCCAATGTTGAGCACGTGCGAAGGATGTGAAAAATCGGAGTCGGGCGAAACTTCAATAGTGCGAAGGGCTAATGGCGCTCGGGGCATTTATTGGTCGCGGCATTGGTGATGCCGGTTTTTCGGGCAAGGAGATTCCGAAAGGACGTACCAAACCCAGTTGGGAGCCCGCGTTCAGAAAATCCGTCAACTCAGCCTCGCTTCAACCGAACCAGGAGCTTCAGAATATTTACACTGGCTTAACAGTTTTCTCGAAGCCGGCCACACAACCTTTACGACGACAGCGTCTCTTGTGGGTGAAGCACGGCGGCATTGTTCGCCGTGTCGCTAAAACAAAACAAACAAAACATCGTTATGAAACGTATCAGCAAATCTCTTATCGCCGCCGCTGTCGTCGTCGCGGCCATCAGTCTCGTCGCTCAAGACGCGTCGTCTCCCGGTGAGGGCGCCCCTCGCCGCCCCGGGTCACCGTTGGTCGCCGCCTTGGACTCGAATCAAGATGGTGTGATTGACGCCACCGAAATTGCCAATGCTCCGAAGGCGCTGCTTACTTTGGACAAGAATGGGGACGGTCAGTTGACTGCCGACGAGTTGCGTCCGGCGCGTGGGCCCGGCGGCCAGGGACCTGGCGGACCTGGTCACCGGGGACCTCGTCCGCCCGCGGATGGCCAATAAGGTGGAGACTCCCAATAGCATGGTGGGGCTGCGTTCCACCGCGGCCCCATTCAATTCCGTCTGGCTTGTCAAGGTCGCCAGGGGAACGGGGGAAGTATTTGGGGCGTGGAGTTTACCACGTTGACCATTCGGCACATTCACGCGCGCTGCGGTTTAGTTGGGGACGAGGTGGAACTCGTCCCTACCACCACCGCGTGGTCTAACCTGGTAGGGCTGCGTTCCACCGCGGCCCCATTTAATTCCGTCTGACTTGTGAAGGCCACCAGGGGAACGGGGGAAGTATTTGGGGCGTGGGGTTCACCACGTTGACCTTGCGGTGCATTCACCCGTGCTGCGGTTTAGATCGGGACGAGGTGGAACT
>DLVS01000043.1 GCA_003445095.1 Verrucomicrobiales bacterium | reverse complement strand
CGTTCGCCAGAACGCGCAAAACTTGCAGTAGACGTTGCAGACATTCGTGTAGTTCACATTTCGGTCCACGATGTAGGTAACGATTTCATTGGCGCGCCCGCCGTGGGCTTCCCTTCGCAGCAACTGCCGCCGGCGATCCGCAAGTGCGCCTAACTCTTCCAGCGGCAACGCATACAGACGCCGCGCCTCCGTCGGGCTGATTCGGCCGCCGTCCCAAACCTTCTGGAGCAGGGTGTCGAGCGAAGGGTCGTAAACCACCCAATGATCTTACGACAGCAACGCCGAGCAGCAACCACCGAAGACCGACGCGAAGTGCCTTCTTCCGCCGTTCTGACACAGCCAGCCGAAGGCGATTGCTCGGAAAACGAGTCAATGAGCGAGCTTCAATACCGCGACGCCGCCGATGATGAGAACGACGCCCAGCGTGCGCCCTAATCCTGCGGGATCGCCATACAGGAGAACTCCGGTAATGAAAGTTCCCACCGCGCCGATCCCCGTCCAAACCGCGTAAGCGGTGCCCATCGGAATCTGCCTTTGGGCGAGCCAGAGCAACCATCCGCTCAAGGCCATACAACCCACCGCAATGAGGATTCCCGGCCCGGTCTTCCCTGGTGTTTGGGCCATCTTTAGTCCGACCGGCCAGCCGATTTCGAAAAGACCCGCGGTCACGAGAAATATCCAAGCATTCGACATAATATCCGCTGAAGTTGTGGGGCCAAGGAATCGAATCAAATCCGCGTTCAGTGTTGAGTCGAGACCCGGGACGCAGCCTTCGGTCTGATTCGCGCGGCGAGGTGGCTTTGGGACGAAGCGTCCTCGGTCCCCGGGAAGACCCCAAGTTGGCGGCAGTCAACCGCGACCGACCACCCCGGATGTGCCGAAGGAAACGTTCGGGTTTTGAGTTTCCCTGTTGCTCTAGGTCGGCGAGCGTTCGAACCGATTTCCATGAGTGAATCTTCGATGGTTAGCTACGATTTGGTGGTCATTGGAGGCGGCCCTGCGGGAGTAAGTGGCGCCGCCGCGGCAGGGCTGATCGGCCGCCGAGTTGCCCTGGTCGAACAGGAGCCTCTGATCGGCGGGGCAGGCATCAATACCGGAACAATCCCGAGCAAAACGTTGCGTGAAACGTCGCTGATGCTGTCGGGCTGGCGCTCNNGATTTGGTGGTCATTGGAGGCGGACCTGCGGGAGTGAGTGGCGCCGCGGCAGCGGGGCTGATCGGCCGCAAAGTTGCCCTGGTCGAACAGGAGCCTCTGATCGGTGGGGCGGGCATCAATACCGGAACGATCCCGAGCAAAACGCTGCGTGAAACGTCGCTGATGCTGTCGGGCTGGCGCTCGCGGCGCTTGTTCGGAGTGGACCTCTCGCTGCGTCGTGAAGCGACGGTTACCGACTTCATGCGCCACGAGAAACAGGTCACTTCGACCGAGCGACATCGGATCGAGGAACGATTGGGCCGGAACGGGGTCGTCCGAATTTCCGGAACCGCGAGCTTCTTGGACCCGCACACCGTTCAGATCACCAATCGAGCGGGAGCCGTTACTCGCGTTCGCGGGGATCACATCTTGGTGGCGACCGGCTCGTCTCCGTTGCGTCCCGCGGAATTTCCCTTTGGTGATCCGCGGATCCATGATTCGAACGAAATCCTCCAACTGACCGCATTGCCGAAGAAATTAGCCGTCATTGGCGCGGGCGTCGTCGGCAGCGAGTACGCCGGGACGTTCGCCGCGCTGGGAGCGGAGGTGTATTTGATCGACGGCCGCGACGTTCTCTTGCCGTTTTTGGATCACGAGATTTCCGCGGCGCTGACGGCAGCGATGACAGCGAACGGTGTGAAATTCCTTTGGAAGGAGAAGGTGATTCATTGCGACGCCTCGGGACCAGGCGACGCGGTACTTACCTTGACCTCCGGAGCCAAGTTGTCGTGTGACGGCGTGTTGGTTTGCGCCGGGCGTAGTAGCAACACCGAAGTCCTCAACCTCGCCGCGGCCGGCCTCACGCCCGGGAAGCGTGGTTTGATTCAAGTCGGCGCCCACTTCCAGACGACGGAAGTGCCCCACATTTACGCGGCCGGTGACGTGATTGGGCCGCCCGCCTTGGCGGCCACCGGCATCGAGCAGGCGCGCGTCGCGGTTTGTCACGCTTTCGGGGTTAGTCTGAAGAAGGATATTTCCCCGGTCCTTCCAACGGGGATTTATACCATTCCGGAAGCGAGCATGGTCGGCGAGACTGAGAATGCGCTGCGGGAGAAAGGCGTCCCTTATGTCGTCGGCCGGGCGCGCTACTCGGACATTCCGCGCGGCGACATCATTGGCGACCACACAGGTTTGCTGAAGCTACTATTCCATCGGGACGATCTGCGTTTACTGGGCGCGCATGTGATGGGAGAACACGCCACCGAAGTGATTCATGTCGGGTTAGTCGCCGTGTTGGCGGAGGCGACTGCGGAATTGTTCAATCGGGCGTGTTTCAATTATCCGACCCTGGGCGACCTATACAAATACGCGACCTACGATGCCTTACTGCGCCGCAGCGGCCGCGAGCTGCGGCCCGTCCACGAGCAATCGGCACAGACGTGAGTGCGATCAGATTGATTTCCCTTTCCGTCGTGCTGGACTGGCAAAGTTTTCCAGTTTTCTTCCGGTGGGTTCGTGAGCAAATAACCAAGTATGACCGCGTCGCCCAACCGCCCCAAGCATCGGATTTTCACGACAAGTGTCGCGAAGGTCTATCCATACTACATCGCTAAGGCCGAAAAGAAGGGCCGCACAAAGTCAGAGGTGGATGCGATCATCCGCTGGCTGACGGGCTACAATCAGCGCCAGTTGGAGGGCCAGCTAAAGAAGCAGAAAGATTTTGAGACTTTCTTCCAAGAAGCGCCGAAGCCGAATCCTTCGAGAAGCTTGATCAAGGGAGTAATCTGCGGCGTTCGAATCGAAGAGATTCAAGAGCCGACGATGCGCGAGATTCGGTATCTCGACAAACTGGTCGATGAGTTGGCGAAGGGCAGGCCCTTAGACAAGATCCTGCGATCTGAGCCTACTCGCCAGTCCTCGCATGAGTGTCAAATGCACCACGGGCTCAACCTCAAAACCGCCGCAGCGCGCTGGCAGTTGGACGATTCCACCTTCGCTTAGAAGTCATGGCGGGACAGGCCGGACAATTTGGCCGCGACCCTGGCAGCCTTCCGGCGTTGCTGGGTTCCCTCGCCGTAATCTTTCGACGGCGGGCCGTGGTCCCTGAGCTTGAACGTCGCTAACGCAGTATGCTCCAATCTTGCTGAATTTGGGAGAATCAAATGAAGAGAGTCACAGGTATCGGAGGAATCTTTTTCAACGCGAACGACCCTGACAAACTGCGAGCTTGGTACAAGCAGCACCTGGGCATCGACGTTCAGGAATGGGGCGGCACGGCGTTCACCTGGACCGATGCCGCCGGGAATCCGACCAAGGGAACGACGGTGTGGTCCATCGGTGCCGCCGATGGAGAGTATTTCGCACCGAGCAAGTCGACCTTCATGATCAACTATCGCGTCGAAGATCTGGACGCGGTGCTTCAGTTGCTTCGTGACGAAGGCTGCGATGTCCTGGAGAAAAGGGACGACTCCGAGTACGGAAAGTTCGGCTGGGTCATGGACCCCGAAGGAAACAAGGTCGAACTTTGGCAGCCGCCTCCGGGACAGTGAGCTCCTGGCGGAAATCAACCGCCGACGCCGCAGCGGCCCTTCGCCGGAGCACGGATGCCTCGAACCGATATGACAAGTCGTGACCGTTCACGAGACCGAGGCGGGGCTTGCCTGGCGGAGAGAGGGGGATTCGAACCCCCGGTGGGGTATAAGCCCACTCACGCTTTCCAGGCGTGCGCCTTAAACCGCTCAGCCATCTCTCCTGCGAAGCGCCGCGCAATGTGCCGTGGCCCGGCGGAGAGGCAATAGGAATTCCAACCGAGGCCGAACTCCCGGCTCTCGCCGCGTTCAAGAGAGCGGCCCGTCGATGATCGCTTAGCGCATGCCTTCGCAGCTTCCGAATAGCTCTGCCGGAGCCGCCACCAACTTCGGGACCTGGTGAGCAGACGGTGACCGGGAGCGAGATTGCTGCTGCCATCACGAACTCTGCCGGTTACGAATGGCGCGTGGAACTGCGGCACTTGCGTTACTTCGTCGCGGTGGCGGCGACCGGCAATGTCAGCCAGGCGGCCAAGAAATTTCGCGTCGCCCAACCAGCGTTGAGTCGACAGATTCGCGACCTCGAAGCGGAACTGGGCGCTCCCTTGCTCGAACGGACGGCGCGTGGAGTTCGATTGACCGACTTGGGCCGACACTTTGCAACGGAGGCGCAAGCGGTTTTGGCACGCGCTGACGCGGCATTGCAATCGGCCCGGGCAATCGCAAAGGGAGAAAGCGGCGAACTCCATCTCGGTTATGCTCCCTCACCAACGGCCGAGTTGTTGCCGCGTGCCTTGCATGCGTTCCAGAATGTGGCCCCGGGCGTCCGCATCGTCCTCCACGATGCCTCGACTGACGAGATGCTAGTAGGCTTGCGGGAAGGGACCCTCCAGGTGGCGATGCTGGTGGAACCGTGCGTCGAAGCGTTGAGGGACTTGGCGTTCGAAGCGCTGCAAACGTATCCGATGAATGTGGCCCTGGCGCCGACGCACCCCTTAGCTCGCCAGCAATCGGTCGGACTGAAACGCCTGCTCTTGGAGAAGTTAGTGACCTACTCCAGGTCGGACTACGGGGAATATCACGCGATGTTGAAGTTGATCTTCGCTCCGGTGGGTGAAATGCCCCCGATCAGCGCGGAGTGTGATAGCGTCTCGAGTCTCATCGCCGCGGTGGAAGCAGGTCGTGGCGTGGCGATCGTTCCGAGTGTGTTGCGATGCTTGGCGAGCGATCGCTTAAAGTTGCGCCCGCTTACTCCTGAACCCGATCGATTGGTGATCGGCTTTTCTTTTCAAGCCGCCCGAATTAATCCACTGACCCGTCGGCTGATTGAAACGCTGCGCGCCTTGCGAAAGGTCGCCGCGAGCAATGCGGCGGCCTAAGCGCCTCCACCAGTCACGAATCGTCGGTGGGTAGAGAACGCCGGACGCAACCCGTGCCCGAGCTCGTCCTGCAGGGTTTGTAGTTCGGCGTATCGGGCGACGTTCTCGGCATTCGGGACGGCGGTTTCCCGCGCATTGAGCTTCACGAAGGCATCCGTGATCTCCTCAATCCCCACCGCTTCGCCTTGCGTCCGTCGCCAACACCAGAGCGCCTGCATCGCGGCGCCGTACGCGGCGCCTTCGCCCACTTGCAACGTGACAACCTCAGCGTTGAAGACGTCGGCCATGATCTGCCGCCACAGCTTTGAGTTGGCCCCGCCGCCGGTCGCGCGAACTTGTGTGGCCCGGACTCCCAATTCAGCCAAGCGCCGCAGTCCGTAGTTCATTCCCAAAGTAACTCCTTCCATGGTTGCTCGGGCGAAGTGGGCAGCGTCAAAGGTTTGGCGGCGCACTCCGAAAAACACGCCCGTGCCATCGGGAACATTGGGGGTTCGCTCTCCTTCGAGATACGGAACCAAGACGAGACCATCGGACCCGACGGGCGCCCGCGCCGCGGTTCGCTCGAAGGCAGCGTGGTCGAGTTCGAAGTCTCGGCGCACCATCTCGGTGGCGACCGTGACATTCATCGTGCAGAGCAAAGGCAACCAACGATTGGTGGAATCACAGAACGCGGCAATCTCTCCCTGCGGATCAATGACCGGCTGTTCCGCGCAGGCGTAAATTGTCCCGCTGGTTCCTAGGCTTGCAGTCACCACACCGGCGCGAGTATTTCCGGTACCAATGGCGCCCATCATGTTGTCGCCTCCGCCCGCGCTGACGAGAATCCCTGGAGCCAAACCCAATTGTTTGGCCGTCCGCGGCGCGAGTTTGCCAGCGGGAACGTCGCTCGAGGAAAGGCGGGGCAGCTTGCCGGCTAAGTCGGCATCAATCGCCTGAACGGCGGCCGCGCTCCACTGACGCTTCCGCACATCCATCAGCGCGGTTCCCGAGGCGTCGCCGTATTCCATGAAACGCTCACCCGTCAGCCAAAAGTTCAGGTAGTCGTGCGGCAACAGAACCGTCGCGAGTCGGGCAAAGTTTTTCGGTTCGTGTTTCTTGAGCCACAGAATTTTCCCGGCGGTGAACCCGGGAACCACCGAGTTACCCAACGCCTTGATCGTGGCCTTAAGTCCGCCGAGTGCCTCGGTGATCTCGGCGCATTCCGCAGCGGTGGAAGTGTCGCACCAGAGCTTGGCTGGCCGGATCACTTCACCCGCGGCGTCCAGCGGAACAAAGCCATGCTGTTGCCCGCTGACGCCTAAGGCCACGACTTCGGAGCCGCTGGCCTGGGCTGCTTTGAGAGCGGTCTTGATCGCTCGCGTGGTCGCCTGAATCCAAGTCGCTGGGTGTTGCTCTTTGGCGCCGGGGGGCAAGTCTGGAATCAGGTCGTACTTGGACGCGCCTTCCGCCAGAACCTTGCCGGTGCGCGCCTCCACGACCAGCGCCTTGGTGGATTGAGTCCCGGAATCGATACCGAGGAGCAACGTGCGGTTGGCCATAATCGGGCGACGCGTTACTTCGCCTTTAGAGCGGCTTCCACTGCTTGAGTGACCTCGGGTGAATCGGGCGTGGTCGTCGGCTTGAACCGCTGAATCACGGTACCGTCGCGGCCGATCAAGAATTTCCCAAAGTTCCACTCGATATCCCCTGGAAACTTGGCGTCTTTGCCACTGAGAGCCAGATAGAGCGGGTGTTGTTCCGGACCTTTGACGTGGATCTTCGCCATCAACGGAAAGGTCACGTCATACTTCGACGAGCAAAACTGTTTGATCTCATCGGCCGATCCGGGTTCCTGGCTGCTGAAATCATTGCAAGGGAACCCCACGATCACGAAACCTTGATCCTTGTACTTGCGATAAAGGGCCTCAAGCGCGGTGTACTGTGGGGTGAGTCCGCACTTGGAGGCGACGTTAACGACCAAAACGACTTTCCCGTTGTACGCTTTGAGGGACGTGTCTTTCCCGTCAATGTCTTTCACGGGGATGGTCTGTAGGGAGCCGGCGGCGAGAGCAGTCATGGCGGTGCCAGCAGCGAGGCAGAAAGCGAGGAGGCGTTGCATGGTAGTCCGAGGTTGGCGGTGGTCGGGTGGTAGTGTCAAACCGCATCCTCTCGATCTGGAGCCGTGCGGTAGCGGCCGATCGGGCCGAAGCTGTGACAATTCAGTTCAACCACGAATGGACACGAATGAACACCAATAGGCAGAGGTCAAAACAAAGCCTTTCGGAGGCGCGGGTCGTGGTCACTGAAAGGTGAGTCCGACCAGCCGGCGTCGTCCCGCGAAATTATCGGTCGATGGGTGGGAATTGGTGTCCATTCGTGGTTTTCCACGTTTTTCTACTGCCTGGATAAGCTCTTGTCACCGGACACGAACTCCAAACTGTGTTGGCAGGATCGGCCTACTTCACCGCAACTCGAACTCCCGCCTTAGCCCACGCCTCCGCCAGTTTCTTGCTCTTCGAATTGAGCGGGTTGCCCTGCAGGAACAATTGCAAGTAGGGCGCGAAATTTCGAGCGCTCGCGAGGTCGTTGGTGATCCACGTATTCAACGGGGTTAGATCCTTAATGCGATTCCGCTCGAGAAAAATGAAGGAGGGCGCTCGCAAGCCGGCCAAGGGTCCGACTTCCACCAGTTGATTGCCCGCAAAGGAAATGCCGCTGAGACCTCGGAGGTTCTCGACGCCCGCGATAGAAACAAGCGCGTTGGTTTCGGCGTAGAGCGTGACGAGCCGCGGCAAGTTGGTAACGGCGGCGACGGAGGTAATCCGGTTGTTGCCGAGGTACAGCGAAGCGAGGTTGGTCAACGCCCTCAGCGGGCCGATGTTGGTGACGGTGTTGTGGGACAGCTCAATGTACTGGAGAGCGGGAATCGTCCCTAACGGAGTGACGTCGGCGATGCGATTACTGGTGATGATCAATTGCTGCAACTGGCGCAAACCCGTCAGTGGGGTGAGGTCTGTAATGCGATTGCCGGCCAGCTCCAGGGCCGCAATCGCCTTGCAATGCTCCAAGCCCGTTAGGTTGGTGATGCCTCGGAAATTGGCGATCACCACGGAGACGGTGGCGACGTCGGCCGCCGTAATAGGGGAGTTAGTATACCTTTTGGCAAAGACCTGTTGGCGGACGGCGGCCTCTAAGTTGCCATCGAGGAAAACTGACACCGCGTTGGTCGCGGATACTTGATTGGTCGAATCGGCTCGAGCCAAGCAAGCGAACGCGGTCAAAATACCCAGTGAGAAACGCAGAAAGTTAACCATGGACAGCCCCTTTCTCGAAAGACGAGCGGGCGGCGTCAAGACGCATCGCAAAATCCGCTCATTCAGTCATTCACCCGCTTACTTCTTCTCCGCCTGCTTCTCCATCATCTCTTTGACCTGCTTCTGGAAATCTTCGTACTGCGTGGCCATGGCATTGTAGTTGGTCACCAGTTCCGCGTATTGGCGGACTTTCTCGTTGAACTTTGTGGCGATGTCATTGCGTTCTTCCATCGCCTTGCGCAGCGAGGCCACCGTTTCTTCAATTCGTTTGTTTTGCAGCGCAATATTCGTATTCGCTTGCGCGAGGGCATTACTGAATTGCGCCGCGTAGTTGGTGGCATAGAGAAAATCATTGCGCAACTTGCTGAGTTCCACCGTCGTGCGCCGCAGCTCGACCAAATTTGTCTTTCGTTCTTCTTCCAACTTGATCCGCATCTCAGTGACCCGGGCAACTTCGTCGGAGTATCGGCGCGATTTATTTTCAAACTCTTGGCGCTCGCCCCTCAGTTTGTTGGCCTCAAGGCGTTCCTCCTCAACTAAGCGGGTGAGACGAGTCTGAACCACCCACTGGAAAACGGTGAGCCCACATAGGCAGAGGGACAGAAAGATGAGAATGCCAACCCCAACATTGGCGCATTGGAGGCGGCGAGAAGAAGGGATGATCTGCTTCATGGCAACGGGGGGCGTTTCGCGGTCGAAATTGGCTGACAATGGTCCCTTGGCTTCAAAACCGTGGCCATAGCGGGCCACTTTGTCAAAACGAGGTTACGGGGCGGGGTTCACTGTCCTCCCAGCGTCTTCACCTGACTCGCCAGGCGTTTCATGAGGTTGTTGCACACGTTGTCGCACAGCTCGGTGATGGTGGGGTCGGCGATGAAGCAAATCGCGGTCAGACCCTCGCGCCGTCGGCCCACCATTCCGGCATCAACCAAAGACTGAACGTGCCGAGAGACATTGGCCTGCGTCAGACCGGTGGCGGACACCAGCTCGGTGATGTTTTTTTCTCCTTCCTCCAACACTCGCAGAATCTTGAGACGGCTAGGTTCGGCGAGTGTGCGAAACCAGGCGGCAATCAAGGCGAGGGCGTCATCCGAGACAGGTTGAAGCGATTTCTTGGTTCGAGCGGACATGGCGGAAAAGAATTTGCCTTGCGAAGCAATATACGTCTATGGTCATATAGTCAAGCGAACGCAATCCTTCACCACGAGCTCACGCCCTTCCTCGTCCAGTGGAATCCAAGTCGCCTTGAAATCGCCATGAAACGATTGTGCTCCATCATTCCGCTCCTCCTGCTGTCCGCCTGCGACCGGCACGATGGCCCCCGTTCGCCAGAATCCGCCCTGCCGAGCGTCGCGATCCAAGTGGAGGTAGCCCGGTTGCAGCCTTACGTTGCGACCGAGGAGGTGGTGGGGACCGTGCGCTCCAAACTTCGCGCGATCGTCGAAGCGAAGGTGACGGGCCGTGTCCTCGAATATCTGGCCACGCCGGGGGCGACTGTGAAAGCGGGCGACTTACTTGCGCGTCTCGAGGTGCAGGAAATTCAGGCGAAGGTTGACCAAACGAAAGCGACCCTGGATCAGGCGCAACGCGATTTTGAGCGACAGAAGCGACTGATCGACAGCAACGCGACGACTCGGCAGGAATACGATGCGGCCAATGCCGCCGTCAAAGTCGCGACCGCCGCCCTGAGCGAAGCGGAGACCATGATGAGCTACGCTCGAGTCACGGCTCCGTTCGACGGCGTGGTCACGCGCAAACTCGCGGATGTCGGCGACCTGGCCATGCCTGGCAAACCGTTGCTTGAAATCGAAGCGCCGACCGCTCTGCGCTTCGAAGCCGACCTTCCGGAGGCGATTCTGAACCGCGTCCAGATGGGCGCGAAAATGCGAGTAAAAGTCGCGTCGGTGATTGAACCCCTCGACGCCACCGTAAGTGAGATTGCGCCGGTTTCGGATCCCCTGAGCCGCACGTTCCAGGTCAAGCTAGACTTGCCTGCCACGCGGGGACTCCGGACGGGACAGTTCGGGCGCGTTTCAGTTCCCGTGGCGGAAACGAAGCTCCTGTTGGTACCGAAGGAGGCGGTGATCCAGCGCGGCCAAATGGAACTGGTGTTCGTGGCCAAGAACGGTCACGCCTGGCTACGCCTGGTGAAGACCGGCAAGTCGCTCGCGAATGCGGTGGAGATTCTGGCTGGCCTAGAAGAGGGCGAGCAGGTCGTGATCCGCGGTGTTGCCCAACTCACGGACGGACAATCCGTGACGATTCAACCATGAACGAGCCCGCCTCCGATCCGGCGCGTTTTGGCATCGCGGGTCGAATCGCTGCCACCTTCATTGATTCGAAGCTCACTCCGTTGATTGTCATCGCGGCAGTCCTGCTCGGCGCCGCGGCCATCGTCCTGCTTCCCCGCGAGGAAGAGCCTCAGATCAAGGTGCCAATGGTGGACGTGCTCGTCTCGATGCCCGGTTCGACGGCAAAGGAACTCGAAGAACGGGTCACTCGGCCGATGGAAAAACTGCTCTGGGAAGTTCCGGGTGTTGAATACATCTACAGCACTTCGCGCGACAGTCAGAGCCTTGTCATTGTTCGCTTCAAGGTGGGCGAAGATCCCCAACGCAGCCTCGTAAAGGTCACCGAAAAACTGCGGTCCAACTTCGACCGCAAACCGATGGGAGTCACCTGGCCGCTGATCAAGC
>DLVS01000673.1:3164-6355 GCA_003445095.1 Verrucomicrobiales bacterium | reverse complement strand
GCCACAACCTGGAGCACGAGGATGGGGGAATGATGCTCAACTTTGACGTCGGTCCCGCTATGCCATCTGTCGAAGGGCCGACCTTGAACGTGCGCCAAGAGGGGCAGGAGATCGTGGTAACTGCTCCGCACGAGGCGGCCAGCTATCGATTGGAAGGAACATTGAGCATTGGCCCCGATGTCCTATGGACCCCGATCACGGTGACGCCCACTCACGCCGCCGCCGGCCTGGAGTTTCGCCTTCAAAAAGAAGGGGCGGCCCGGTTCTTCCGGCTGGTCATGCCATGAGTGAGCCTGTGCTTCATCGTCGGCGATGGGGTGGGACACGGGCAAGTTCACTGCGGAGCTCTCGTGCCTCGGTGGCGCTGCTGCCCGTGATTCTGGCCGTGGCTACCGGGGCGTCCGCGCAGAACTTCCCACCCGTCGCCAGCGCCATGTCGATCCCCGGGGAAGTTTTCCTGGGCCAGGCGATTCTATGCTCCAGCGCTCAGTCGCTCGACCCAGATGAAGGTCCGCAGCCTCTCAGTTTCCTTTGGGACTTTGGGGATGGTGCGACTTCGACCATGGCAAATCCGAGGCACTCCTACGCGAACGTTGGCGCCTATCGGGTGTCGCTTTCGGTGAGCGATGGCGCGGATGCCGCCATCGACACGATGGTCGTGCATGTGCTCGCGCCGCCCACGGCCACAGCGCCGGCGAAGAGCAGTCTGCTGGCACTTAACCCGGCGGAGACGGAATTGTGGGAGGCGAATCCGGATGCGGACTCGGTGTCCGTCATGGCGGTGAACACGGAAAGCGTGGTCCGGATGGCGGAAATTCCGGTGGGACGGCAACCGCGCACGCTGGCGCTTAGCCCGGATGGCGCACGGGTGTATGTCGCCTGCCAAGGAGCCAACGAACTGTGGGTGCTGGACGCCGCCGCGCGTACCGTCATGCGCCGCCTTGCTGTCGGGCATCAGCCTTACGGTGTGGCGGTTTCGCCGGACGACGGACGGATTCTTGTAACGAACGAGGGCGACGGCACGGTGACGATGATTTCACCGGCCTTCGCCGTGAAAAAGATTTTCCGCGTGGCCGACACTCCGCGCGGCGTGGCCGTCACCGCGGACGGGCGCTTCGCTTACGTCACGCACTTCCTCACGCGCGGCGCGGCGGGCACGGTGACGGAGATTGATTTGACGATTCCGGCCGTGTCGCGCGCCCTTTCGCTCGCGGTGGACACCAGTCCCGACACCACGTCGAGCGGCGGCGGCTCTCCCAACCTGCTCTCCGCCATCGTGATTGATCCGGCGGGCCGCGCGGCTTGGTTTGGCGGACTCAAGGCCAACACTGGCCGCGGGCTGTTCCTCAATGGTGAAATGCCGAGACCGGAGAACGCGGTGCGAGGCTTCTTCGGGAAAGCGAATTTAGCGGGCGCGACGGAGGAACTGGACCGGCGCATTGATGCGAACGACTCGGACAGCGTGTCGGCCATCGCCTTTTCTCCAAACGGGCGATGGGCTTATGTCACACATCAGGGCGCGGGAACGCTGTCGGTTTACGACTTGTCGGCGGCGATGCTCATCCGGCCGGGCGATGGGAACACGGTGTCGTTCGCCGCGCGCATTGACCTGGGTCACGCGCCGCAGGGCATCGTCGTGTCGGCAGACGGCAAGCGCGGCTACGTGGCAAACTATCTTTCGCGCAACGTGTCGGTTCTTAATTTGAGCAATCCGGGAACGCCTGCCGTGTTGGCAACCGTGCCCGCCACAGCCGAGCCGCTCCCGCTGGCCATCGCTAACGGGAAGCGCCTGTTCTACCGCAGTCGCGAGCCGCGGCACTCCCGCGGTAACTACGTCGCGTGCGCTTCGTGCCACGCGGACGGCAGCGGACACGACGGGCGTTCGTGGGATTTCACGAATCGTGGCGAGGGCGTGCGCAACACGACCGACCTGCGCGGTCGCGGCGGCCTGGCCCATGGGCCGGTTCATTGGAGCGGCAATTTCGACGAAATTCAGGATTTCGAGAGCGACATCGTGAACTTTTTTGGCGGCACGGGTCTGGCGCAGGACGGCCAATCGCCCCGCCCGCCGCTCGGTGCCCCCAATGCCGGACGCAGCGCGGACCTCGACGACCTTTCGGCTTATGTGGCCTCGCTGAACGAACCTGCGCGCAGTCCATTCCGCAATCCGGACCGAACGCTCGGCGTTGAGGCGTTGCGCGGGAAGGCGCTGTTCCTCAGTCCGACGTTGCAATGCGCCTCGTGTCACCTTCCACCGCGCTTCACCGACAGTGGGGTTACTCGCGACCCGGCGGCCTTTATCCGGCATGATGTGGGCACGCTTACACCCGCAAGCGGCAGTCGGCTCGGCGGGCCGCTCGACGGTCTCGATACGCCGAGCCTGCTGGGTGGGTGGAATTCCGCGCCGTATCTGCACGACGGCAGCGCCGCCACCTTACTTGAGGTAGTGACCACGAGAAATCCGAACGACCGGCACGGCGTGACCTCAATGCTTTCGACGAATCAAGCCGCTGACCTCGTCGCCTACCTGCTCTCGCTCGACGGTTCGACGGTGGACGAAGCGACGGACAATGACAGTGACGGGATGTCGGACCAATGGGAGCAGCTGCACGGCTTGAATCCGGGTGCGTCCACTGATGCTGCTGCCGACCCCGATGGCGACGGCGAGAACAACGGCGACGAGTTCATCGGCGGCACCGATCCGACGAACCCGTGGTCACGACTTGCCATCCACGAAGTGCGACGCGAGGGCAATGTGCTGTCTCTGTTCTTCCCGACGGTGAAGAACAAAATCTACGCGTTTGAATACTCCGATTCACTTCCGGCGACAACTTGGCAGCCGCTGGGCAGCGTACGGGGCGTCGGTACGGAACAAGTTGCCACCGACACGGACACGCCATTGCTACAGCGCTTTTTCCGAATCCGCATCGACCCTCAGCCACCATCACTCCCATGAAGGCCAAGCCAGCTAGACGAACCTCCGTCGCGTCGTTGCTCCTACTCACCGCGTCCTTCGTGAACGCAGCGCCTTGGAGCGGCTTCCAGGACCGCAGCGTTGAACTCATGACCTCGACGTTCAGCTTCACCGGAGCCGCCAATCCCGCCGCCGGCGACAGCAACGAAAACTATTATGATGGCGACATGGGCGACTTCGACGGCGACGGCTGGATGGACCGCGCCCTCATCGCCCG
>DLVS01000673.1:0-2955 GCA_003445095.1 Verrucomicrobiales bacterium | reverse complement strand
GCCGCGCAATGGGCCGACGTCGATAACGACGGCGACCTCGACATCCTGCAGGGCGGAAACGGAGAGACGCTCACGTTGCAAATCAATGCCGGCCTCGGACGCTTCACTACCAAGCCGATTCCGTCCGTCAGCGCGCTCAACATCGTCAACATCGACCTCGACAAGGACGGCGATGTGGACCTGGCCATCGCGCATTCGTTTTGTTCGGACTTGCTGTGCGGTCACGGATGTCCGGAGGCGAATTGCGCGGGCGGCGGCTGGCCCAAACAGTTCAACCTGTTTCTCAACGACGGCAATGGTACCTTCAGCAACGTCACGGCGGCTCGCGGCTTTCCCCACAACTTCGGCACGAACCTCATCGTCGGTATGGTCGCGGGCGACGTGGACCACGACGGCGATTTCGATTTGCTGATGATTAACGGAATCCAGCGCGGCATCACCCTCGCGCGCAATAACGGCAGCGGTTTCTTCACGATGAGCCTCATTCCGTTTGCGGTGGCGATGGCGCCGATCCGGCCCATCAGTTCCGGGTTCAGCCAGGGGATGAACCTCGGCGACATCGACGATGATGGCGACCTCGATTTGGTGTGCGCACTGGACCGCGACACGGCAGGGTCGCCGCACCCACGCGTCGCTCACGCGGTCTTTATCAACGACGGGGCAGGAAACTTCGTCGAAGAAACGGCCACGCGCTTCACCGTGGCCGGTACGGGTTTTTACTCCGGGGGCAATGGTAAGCTGATGGACGTGGATTACGACGGCGACCTGGATTTCTTCGCCTTCAAGGGCGACACGAGACATTTCCAAGTTTACCTGAACGACGGCACGGGCCGGTTCACCTACAGCGCGGGCGATTCTCGGCTCTTTGGCGGCAGCACGGCGACGGGCACCGGCGCGGACAACGACGTGACCGACCTAAACCGCGACGGCTCCTACGACGTGTGGATCGGGGCGGCCGGTCAGGACGTGCGCACGCTCATCAATACACACCAATCGCCGGACGGTTTGCCCGCAAACCTTCCCCGTCATTTCAAAGTGCTCGGCTCTGACACGAACGGAGTCACGCTCTCGTGGCAGCACCCGCCGTACGCCGACGTGGCGCGCTGGTATAAGGTCTATCGTTCCGCCGCGCCGGGTCTCGCGCCGACCGACCGCCGCGTTCTCAAGCGTGTGGGCATTAGCCGGCATCAGGACGAAGGCTTCGCCGCACCCCTCACCCGCTTCACCAGCACGGCGTATCTCAACGATCTGGACGTGATCCTCACCGGCCCGAACAACGAGGTGCAGTTCATTGACCGGACAGCCTTGCCGGGAGTGACGTACTACTACACCGTCGCTCACGTTGGCACCGAGAATATCGAGAGCGTGCCGACCGCTGAGCTTGCGGCGGGCTCCCTTTCCGTTGCCGGCTCCGGCCCCGACCTCACCCCGCCCGAGCTCGAAATTGTCAGTCCTTCGAGACAGGATTGGTCGGCCTATGCGCGCATCGTACTGAACTATGCTGACGGCGGCAGCGGCATCAATCCAGCCAGTCTTCGCGTGTCGTTCGACCGCGCGCTGGGCGATCCTGCCGCCGGCGGCCGTGCTGCGGGCGCCGAAATCTCCGACCTCTTTTTCCGCCAGGATGACCACGCCTATATCGCCGCGCTCACGCCGCCCCTCTCATTCCAGAACAATGTGCTGGTAACGATAACCGCCGTCATCGCCGACTACGCCGGCAACTCGCGCACGCGGGAGGGGCAATTCTTCGTCACGACGCTCTCGCCTGAACCGCCCACCGCCAATCTTGGCTCCAGCATCACCGACGGGTTGGCCCCGCTCACGGTGGAGTTCAACGGCGGCGGCTCGACCGATTCCGATGGCAAAATTGTGCGCTGGGAATGGTATTTCGGCGACGGCTCAACCGCGCTGGGCCGAACCGCAACCAAGACCTTCGCCGGGGGCGGGAGTTTTCCGGTGACGCTGCTGGTGCGCGATACTCAAGGCGGGGTGGGCACGGACCTGCGCACGGTTACGGTTACTGAATTGCGAATCCTGAAGGTCAGTGTTGCCGACAGTAGCTTCACGTTGAGCTTTTCTACCGCAATGGGTCGAAAATACGTGCTCGAACGCACTCCCACGTTGAGTCCGGCAGCTTGGACGGAATTGGCAACGCTATCCGGCAACGGCTCGGCGAGCAGCTTCACGCCTACGGACGCCGGTGGCACGGTGCAGTTTTACCGGATCAGATTGGAATGACCTCCCTGCGCACCAAATAACCCGATGAAGGCTCCTTGCCAATTCAGGGCCCGCCCATTGGCTTTTTTCGCGATAATTCGTGCCGTCCCCTTGGCGCGGTGTGGATGCCACAACTTGCGCCAACCAAACTCCCGGCGTTTTCTCGTCCGCGCGTCGATCAAGGACTAAACTTCCATCCTCATGAAACGATACCTGTCTCTTCTATCGCTGCTCTCGCTCTTTACTCCATCCACCGGTTTCGCCGCGGTTGAGGTGCGACGCCTCCCGGATGGCGCCATGCAGCCGCTCGCGGTCACGGACGACGGCGGTACGGTGCATCTGGTGTGGCTTCAGGGGGAGCCGAAGGCGTGCGATGTGTTTTATCAGAAGCTCCCCGGAGGACGGACGAATGGAACTGCGCCGGTCCGCGTGAACCGCCATCCCGGCAGCGCCATCGGTATCGGCACGATTCGCGGCGCGCAGCTTGCCGTCGGGCGAAACGGTCGCGCCCACGTGGTCTGGAATGGTTCCTCGCAGGCGGAACCAAAACCCGTCGCGGGAGCTCCGCTGCTTTACTCGCGGCTGGACGATTCCGGCACCGCCTTCGAGCCGGAGCAGAACCTCATCATTAAAAAAAAAACACAGAAGCAAACACCAAGATCGGAAGAGCGTCGTGTAGGTGTATAGGTTAGATCTGCGTGTTTGTCTTATCATTAATAACAACAATCGATCGAATGA
>DLVS01000146.1 GCA_003445095.1 Verrucomicrobiales bacterium | reverse complement strand
GGGCCACGGCCGCCTGATACATCGGATTGTGAGCATCCTTTTGCTTCGCTCTAAGCGTCAACCACCCGGCTCCAATAAGTAGAGCGATCAGGAATCCGAGGTTGAATCGATGACCAAGGCGCCAGTTCCCGATGATCGGCATGGCGGCCATGACGAGAAGTGCCAGCGTCGGTAGAATGATCGCGCCCCAAACTTCGGTGCCCCCGCGGAAGTATTTGAGAAACTGGAACAGGAACAGGAAGTACCACTCAGGGCGCGCCGCCGAGTACTGCTCACTCGGGTCCGCCGGCGCGCTCAATTCGGCGCCGTGAAGATACACCGTCAGGAACACCACGGTGGCCAGCACGGCGAGCGACGCGACCGCATCCATGAGCACTTGATCCGGCCAAAACGCCGCGTCGCGTTTCCGGAGTGGCTCCTTGGCTTTGATGCCGTGTTTCCGAAACAACGCGATGTGTCCCACCACGAGAAGTACGATCAATCCCGGAAGTATTCCGGCATGCAGCGCGAAGAAGCGAGTCAGGGTCAGGTGACCATAGTCTGAGCCGCCCACGATGAGTCGCTCAATATCGTCCCCCACCAAGGGCGTCACGGTGGCGATACTCGTTGCGACTTTGGTCGCCCAATACCCTTTCTGGTCCCAGGGCAACAAGTAGCCCGTTAGCGCCAATCCCAGGGTCAACAACAGCAACCCCAAGCCAAACCAGAAATTAACTTCGCGAGGCGCTTGATACGCGCCGTCGATCACGACCTGCATCAGGTGCAACACCAACAGGACGATCATTAACTGCGCGGTGTAGTGATGCAGTCCTCGCAAGAACCAGCCGCCCCACATCTCATATTGGATGTAATAAACCGATTCCCAAGCCGTCTGCGCACTTGGGCTGTACGCAGCCCACAGAAACACGCCGGTGATGAACTGTACCGCCAGACAGAAGGTTAGCGCGCTGCCCCACACGTACCGCCAACGAGCTCCACCGGGAATCTTCTCATAAAGCGCTTCGTGCGTGAGCTGTTTGACGCCGGTCCGCGAGTCCAGCCAATCGAGAAGGCGCTTCATGCGACGGCCCGCTTCTCCCGATGGCCCGCCTGAAAATTCTGAAAGCGCACCCAGACTTCATTGCCCCGCAGTTCGACTTCGAGTGAATCCATATCTCTAGGACTGGGGCTGCTCGGGGCGTTGATTTTCCCATCAACCGCGAACGTGCTGTTGTGGCAAGGACACAAGAATTCCTTGGCTTGCGGAAGATATTCCAAAAAGCAACCTGCATGCGGGCAGATGCATTGCAGTGCGGTCACTTGCCGATCTCCGGTTCGCGTCAGGTACAAAGCGCCCACCGGCACGTTGGGCGTTCGGGTCCAGGCGTCGGTCCGATCCGCCACGACCGTGAACTTGCGCGGAACCCCGTCGGCCGGAAGCGCGTCCAAATTAGTGATACGCGAGAACTCTGCGCCGGCAGCCCCGGTCGACTTTCGCAGAGGGTCCAACCAAACACAGATTCCCGCGACCAGCGGGACCGCCGTCGCCACACCACCGACGACGACGGCAGCGGCTTCTTTGACAAAGGTTCGCCGCGGCTGTGCGTCGGGGGAATCCGGGGCTGACATCGGGGAAAGCAAACACTGAGAGGGCCATGTGAGGCGAGCCGGTTTTGATGTCCCCCGGCCGTCTTCCTTCCTCCCAGAGTCCGAAGGGCGAACTTCCCTGAGTGCGACGTCCAGGCAAAGGTGGCGCGGGCGGCGGCGCTTCCACCGTGACCGATCCGTTGGGCCGCCAGGTTATTGAGACCCGCTCGCCGTACGGCTTGGTGACCCAGGTTCAACGCAAATCGGGCGCCTTGACCCGGACCCGGACGATCACCTATCCCCCCGGAGTGGTCAGCGACGAGCAGGAAGGTGAGGATTACCCCTACGAGATTACCGATGAGGGCGGGCGAGTTCGTTCGTTGCGCTATGACACCTTCGGCCGGCTGACGACCGCGACGGACCTGGGCGGGAATGTTTTTACGAGCGAGTACGATGCGACGAGTGGCACGTGGAAGCGCGTGAAGGGGCCCGCCGTGGCGGTTCAAGGGCAAGGCACAATCCAGGAAACCCTGGTGGAGTACCTGACCTTCGACGCTTGGGATCGGGAGAAAACCGTCAAATATGCCGGACTGACCACCCCAAAGACCTTGTACTACGAGAGCGAGAAAACCACCCCTACGGCGGGCGCGGCGCACTTGCCCTACAAAATCACGTTCCCCTCGGGCGATCGGGTGGAGTATGACTATGAACCAACCACCCCTACCGGCCGAGTGAAGCAGCGGCGATACTACGAAGGCGCACTTCTCAAGGAGAGAGTCGATTTCACTTATACCGCCAATGACGCCATCTGGTTTTTATACGATACCACGTCCACCACCCAAACAACCGAATACGTTTATGACGCGGCTGGCCGTCGGTCGGCGATCAAGTTTCCCACGCAGACGCTCAATGGAGCCAGATTGGACTACGAATTCGACCTCTTGAACCGGATCAGCAAGGTCAAGATCAAAGCCAACAATGGCAGTGGGGCCAAACAGTACATCGTGGGTTACGAGTACGATGTGGTGGGTCGTTTGCAATACGTCAAAGTATATGATCCGAACGCGTCCAGCACGGTATTGTACACCACGACCTACACGTACGATGATGTGGGTCGGGTAAGTACCCGAACCCACAGCGGCACCTCGCCGGTCACGCGCTATTTCTATAAAATTCCGCAGGCGGGCGTGGCGCCGGACAGTTGGGCGACCTTGGCTCCGGATGATTACGTCACTCATATTGAGCACAAGCGCAACGGAAGTTTCGTCACGCGACTCACCTACGAGCGGGCCAACGGCGGCGAACCGTCCAAGATCTGGTTCAACGATTCGACGGCGGGGAATTGGAATGCGGGGGAAACGGTGACGTTGAGTTACCCGGCCGGATTGCGCGTAGGCAACGAAGACTGGTCCACTACCAGCGACGTAGCCTACACCTACGACGCGGTCGGGAACCGACGCACTCGGGCCGAAAGCGGCACCACGCTCACCACGACCTACGATCCGGGATTCCAGATTTATCAGGTCACGGGAGGCAGCAGCACTGAGACTTACGACTACGACAACGGAGGCCGGAGTACCTACATCAGCCGCGGTGGCTCCAGTTGGACGATGACCTGGACCGCCAGTGACCGGTTGAAGACAGCCAACCGGGCGGGCGTGACTACGACTTACGCCTACGATCCCGCCGGACGAAGGACCGAGGCGGTCAAGACGGGACAAACCCGCAGGTTTATCGTCGGCCCCACCGCAGGAACCGACTTGGAGGTTATCCACGCGGTGACGGACGGCACCACAGGACTGGGCGCCATCAAGGCCCTGTATGTCTATGCGGGCGATCAACCCATCATGCGGTTCACGGTGAACGCGAGCACCGGAGCTCTCGAGAATCCAGTCTATTACCTGGAAGACGCCAATGGCTCTGTCATCGCCCAGGTGACCGCCGCGGGAACCACCACCCGTTTCCGCTATGACGGCTTTGGCCTCGCCCGAACTCCCTCAGGTTACACCGATCCGGCCGCCTCGAGCACTTTCCCCGCCGGCGCCGGCGGCGATTTCCGCTTCCACGGCCATTGGCTCGAAGCCGACACCGGCTTCTACCACATGCGCGCTCGCGACTACGATCCGGTGACGGGAAGATTCTTGTCGCGCGATCCCGTCGAAGGCGCCACCACCGAGCCGGAATCTTACCACCCCTACGTCTTCGCCAACGGCAATCCGCATTTCTTTAGTGATCCGACGGGGGCGCTTTCACTAGTTGAGATAAACTTCTCGTCAGGGCAACAATTCGGGGGCCAGAGTCTTCGCGCAGTAGGTGCCAGTGCGATTAAGCAGCGGGTGCGTACCCACCTGGGGCGTATTATCGGCGATACCTTGCGAAAACAAATCAAAGGCTTGCTTCCAGATTTTGACTTACCATTTCCGATCCGCACAGACGCCGGGAAAACGTTTGAAGAGTTGGCTCGGAATGCATTCCGTCGGATATTTTGCGATGAGTTAATTGATATCCCGGAGTGGATCTATCTACAAGTGCCTGTGACCGTCGAAGGCAAAGCCATCGCAGAAGGGATCACGTGTAATCGCGCCGTAACCAAAGAGGAAGAATTATTTTATGCGAGAACGGGACTACCTCGACCTGACTTCATTTTAGGTCAGAATCCACCTCCTAAAGGGGGTAACTGGTTGGTTGGTGACTTCAAAGGTCGAACCGGGACCATTTATAAGGATTACCTGAAGCCCGGAAGCTATGACGGCAAACGGCAATTTTCAGCGATTGTGAACTACGCGCGCAAAGGAACTTACTCAAAAACGGCATTGTTCGTCGTGGCTACGAGTCGAAACTCGGTGGGAACTGAGGCGATCCGAAGAGAGCTCGTCCTTCAAGGACTTTCCAAAGGTACCTTGGTCTTGCTCGGAGTGATTATTGATTGATACCCCCAATTAAAATGGCGAGAAGTAATCCATTCTATTCTCACGCCAAAGACAAGGCGGATGCCTTAGAGCGAGCCTTGATCGTGAAGGCTCAGGGACAATTGGCACTTGATGGAGCGCTGGACACCGCAATCCGGTTCCGTGATTTGCAGTGCGCAATAGCGCTGCTCGACGCAGGCGCAAATCCGAACTTTAGGGATGCCAATAGCGTTTCGGTATTAGGTCACGCAATCGAGAGTAAATGTCTTGAGGCTGTTCGTCTACTGCTACGTAGTGGAGCAGATCCTGATTGTCTTACCAATGCCACGACTCCCTTAGCGTTATCTATTTACGAACAACAATTTGAGATGATGCACGAATTGTTGCGGGCTGGGGCTGACGTGAATAGAATCGGAACAATTCGTTCCACACCACTTCATATTGTCGTCGAATATGAGCGAGATACAGATCTTGTAAGACTGCTATTGAATCATGGTGCCGACGTAAACGCGAAAGACTCTGAAGGGCTGACGCCGCTGGATGTGGCTCAACGGAATCACGATACTGGAATTGTGACAATGCTAAGAAAGGCCGAGGGACACATTAAGTCTCGGGGCTTGACGACCCCCAAGCAAAAAAGGGCTCCAGCGAATTGCCGCCGGACTCGGTCGCAATAATGATGCGAATACAAAAGCTGTGAGATTCATAGGGAGGCGTGCAGACCGTCGAGAAAGACTTGAGGCGAGAAGGGACGCGGATTATCAGGGGTAACCCAGAGTTTGCGGGTCGGCCGGAAGCGGACAGCGATGGACACCCCTTTCCTCCATAGCTGCGATAGGAATAATGGGAATAAATGCACACCGGTTAGCCGCTACCTTGGCTCCGGATGATTACGTCACTCACATTGAGCACAAGCGCAACGGAAGTTTCGTCACGCGACTCACCTACGAGCGCGGCAACGGCGGCGAGCCGTCCAAGATTTGGTACAACGATTCGACGTCGGGGAATTGGAATGCGGGCGAGACGGTCACCTTGAGTTATCCGTCCGGTTTACGCCTGAGCGGTGAAGATTGGCTGAGTAGCAATGATTTGACCTACACGTATGACGCGGTGGGCAATCGACGCACGCGAGCGGAGACCACGACGGCGACTCCGCCAGTCACGACTACCCTCACCACGACTTACGACCCAGGATTTCAGATTTATCAGGTGACGGGGGGCAGCGGCACCGAGACTTACGACTACGACAATGGAGGCCGGAGTACGTACATCAGCCGCGGTGGCTCCAGTTGGACGATGACTTGGACGGCTAGTGACCGGTTGAAGACGGCCAACCGGGCGGGCGTGACTACGACTTACGCCTACGATCCGGCCGGACGCAGGACCGAGGCGGTCAAGACGGGACAAACCCGCAGGTTTATCGTCGGGCCCACCGCAGGAACCGACTTGGAGGTTATCCACGCGGTGACGGACGGCACGACCGGACTTGGCGCCATCAAGGCGTTGTATGTCTATGCGGGCGATCAGCCCATCATGCGCTTCACGGTGAACGCGAGCACCGGGGCCCTCGAGAATCCAGTCTATTACCTCGAAGACGCTAACGGCTCCGTCATCGCCCAGGTCACCGCCGCGGGAACCACGACGCGCTTCCGCTACGATGGCTTCGGTGTGGCTCGGGTGCCGTCGGGCTACACCGATCCGGCCGCCACGAGCACGTTCCCCGCCGGCGCCGGCGGCGATTTCCGCTTCCACGGCCATTGGCTCGAGGCTGACACCGGTTTCTACCACATGCGCGCCCGGGATTATGATCCGGTGACGGGAAGATTCTTGTCGCGCGATCCGGTTGAGGGCGCCACGACCGATCCGGAAAGCTATCACCCTTACATCTTTGCCAATAGCAATCCGCATTTCTACAGCGATCCCACGGGAGCTTTCACGATTGTCGAAATAAATGTCTCGCAGGCGATTGAAAGTAACCTGCAGTCATTCAAGACTTATGCCGTAAACCAAGCAAAGCATGAGGCAATTGACGCAATTACCGATTCATTTTCCAGAGCCGCGGTCAGGTCGATATCAGCCCTATTTCCTGGAATGGGAGATTTGGTGGAGGTGATGGCCGGAGGAGACAAATCATTCACGAAGGGAGTAAAACTCGAGGAACATGTGTTGGGCGCATTTTGCGAGTCGGTAAACGAACGGGCCGGCAATATTATGCGAAACATCTATATGTATCCCGGTATCGATCCAGAAACAGGAGACGCTCGCTTTCCTGGTGTGCATTGCCCAATGAAAGGTGTCCCCCATCAGGAAGGCCTTATCTACCCTGACTTTATCTTTGGCCAAAATGACCCTACAGGTCCTGGTTTAAACTCCTGGCTAATTGGTGAAGTGAAACTATCTGGTAATTCTCTCTACAATCAATACCACGGTAAAACCGGAGCGGGCGATAAGTTCAGCCAGTTTCAGGGGATTATTAATTACGCCGGCAAACACACTCACACGCGTACTGCGGTTTTTGTAACCTTCTTCAGTGGAAACCGAGGGAAGCTCTCGGCTGTGGGGAGACTCATGCAGCGAGACAGCATCCAGAAGGGAGTAATCTTTTTTTCTTTTCGATAAGCAAAAACAAAGGATTCTGATTCAAATGAGAACGTCATTTCCATATCGATGAGCAATAATTTAACGGTCAGCGTAAGCAGCAAGCAACGAGCGTTGTTCGCGGCCGTCAGGAAGGCAGAACTTGAAATAGTTCGCGCACTCACCGAGGCCGGCGTCAGTGTCAATTTTTCACTACCATCCCAGCCGGGCCATATCGCTATAACACCGCTCATGTTGGCTTGCTTCAAAGGATATTCAGAAATGGTGCGATACCTTTTGGATCACGGGGCCATTGTGGAAGCAACCGATGAGCTTGACAACACAGCACTTTATTACGCGGTGCGCTCAAATCAAAATGTGGCCATTGATGGGATTGTAAGTTGTTTGCTTGAACATGGGGCGGATCCAAATCATAAGATCCGCGCGAATTGGGGAAATGTGTTCGTAGCGAGCATACGAAAGGGCCAAGCGCAGACTATACAGCGCTTGTTGGCTGCCGGAGCCAAGGTGAATTCCGAATCAGAAAACATGACATCACCGCTAATTGAGGCGGCCAATGTGGGCGACGACAATATAACCTCATTATTGCTCGCGAATGGAGCGAACGTAAACTATCGGGGTATAGGCGGGAGGACAGCATTAATGACGGCAGCTGATAACGGCTTTGTACGTGTTGTAGAGCTGCTAATAGAATGGAACGCGGATCCGAATGCGAGTGATGAGAATGGATCAACTGCACTTACATTGGCGGCGAATCGTGTCGGAGACTGCTTTGATGAAACGGAAGGCCAACGTTACTTGGAAGTGATTAAGCTACTTGTTAAATCCGGTGTACATATGAACGTTCTCGCTCCCAACGGCTGGACCCCACTTGAT
>DLVS01000552.1 GCA_003445095.1 Verrucomicrobiales bacterium | reverse complement strand
ATTGAGCGCCGTAATGGCGGTATTGATGACTTCGATCCGCTTACCCGGAAGGCGGGCTTCGAGGAGGGCTTCCAGAAAGCGGCAGACCCCAAACGCGGGTTCCGGATCTCCCAAAGCGGCGGATTCACCAAAAACCAAAATCCTTAGGGTATTGGTCGAAGGGGATGGTTGAACCCGAGCGGATCGAGGCATCCGGGCCAGAGAAGATCCCACGAATTGGCTCGCAAACTGGGGATTCGGCATCCATTCGCCAGGGTACGGGGACGGGATCCAGAATGCGGTCGGGCGAAAATGGCCGGCGAGTCGCAGGCTGCATTCGATGACGGCCAGGAGGAGGAACGGGGAGACAATTGCGGCGAATTTGAACCAACGACGCCGCCGCGGGGTTGAGCGGCGAGTGGAGCTAAGAACGGGCAACGAGACACCGGGCACAGGCCGCTTTATGGCGGACAATTTTCCACCCGCAAGCGCGCTTTCGGGTCGAGACCGAGTCCGAGACGACCCCCGAAAGGTAACCTGGTTACAATTCGACCCCATTTTTCTTGTACATTTGCCGCAGTTTCCCAAAAGTTGTTTTTGAAGCCACCGCTGTGATCCCTCCAACCCATCCATTGGGCCATTGGTGGCAAACAACAACAATTGATCCACTGACGAATGAAAAAACCATTCCTTCAGCAACCTCACCGCCTCGGTAGCCGTGTGGTCGCGCGTCCGGGACAAGCCGATGTTTCGGCCGACTCCTCACTCAAGCCGAAATCCACTCGCGGCTCGACCCCATTGGCCGCGGCTGTCGTCGCTCTGGCCAGTCTCTCGTTGCTCGCTCCGGCTAATGCTGCCGATAAGACCTACGATTTCACCACAGATCCGTCGGCGGATCTCACCATCGCTGGTAATGGGGTGAACGACGCCCCATGGGTTAGCAGCGGTGGTAATCCTGGAGGATTCCTGGCCATTACTTATCCCCAAGACGGGATGTCTACGACGGTAGTGTTCCCCAACCTTGACCCAGGAAAAATCGTCACGGGCTTTACCTTTACTTGCGATCTGCGAGTGGGCAATAGCGAGGGCGACCGACCAGCCGACGGATTTAGCATCAGCTTTGCGCGCGACGGAGATCCCATTCTTACGGACCCGAACTCGGATGCCGGATTCGCCGGAAATTGCTGTCCCGAAACGGGGACGAAAACAGGAATCGCAGTTTCATTTGATACGTGGTCCGGCAACGTGTTTCCCAATGATCCCAGCGACACGACAGACATCGAAGGCATCATCGTGCGCGTGGATGATCGGACGGTGCAAAAGGTAAGCCTGCCGACTCGCCACGGGACGGCCGACGACATCACCAGTCTCCAGACTGGACCGCGAGACGCGCAATTTTGGACCGATTCTACTGACCACATTGCGGATTCAAGGACCCCAGCGTCTTGGGATACGCTCCAGTGGAGACCGTTCGGAATCACTATGACCGAGGACGGCAAACTGACGGTGATCTGGAAGGGTAACAAGGTTCTGGACAATTTTCAGACGACCTACTTTCCCACAGCCGGCCAGTTGGTGTTCGCGGGCCGCACGGGCGGTGAGAGTGAGCACACCCACGTGGACAATATTCATCTGACAACTACCGCTGCCGCAGTGACGGCCGTTCCAGGCGCGCCCCCCAATTTTCAGGCTAGTGTGGGTGCTCGCCGGGTCGGACTAAGCTGGGGTGCCGCGGTGGTGGAGGGGGATCCCAATGCCCGGGTCGCGTATGAAATCGAGCGCGATGGTGTGGTGATTGTCCCCATTACGACCGCGCTGTCATATGAAGACCGTTTTGTAGAGCCGAACAAAACCTACACGTACAAGGTGCGCGGGAAAAATATCGCTGGTAACCCAGGTCCTGATTCGACCAAGAGTGCGACGACAACCGGTGAAGTAGCGGGCACTTTCTTCCTCCCTGCCGAACAGTGGCTAAACCTCCAGGGAACTTGGGACACGGCCGTACAGGAAATCGTCGGTGTTCCTCCCGCCATTACGCGGTATGTGAATGGCTTCAGCTTTGGCGAAACTTCCAACTTCGGAAATACCTGGGGTGAGAATCACCTCGTTAAAATCTCCGGTGTTTTCACCGCGCCTGAAAGTGGTAACTTCCGGTTCTTCTTACGCTCGGACGACAGCAGCGCTCTATTTGTGAAGGCGGGCACCACGCCGCCTGATCCGTCGCTGGAATTCCCGATTGCTACTGAAACCCAATGCTGCGGCGCCTTCGCCGAGCCCAATCCGGCTGCTCCGCCGGAAGAAACCAGCGAGCCGATCGCCCTGACCGCCGGTGCGAAGTACGGCATCACTTTAGTCGTCAAAGAAGGCGGCGGCGGTGACTGGGGGCAAGTCGCAACCCGCAAAGAAGGTGAACTGATCCCCACGAAAGCCAGCACATTGACCCCTCTCCGGGGTGCAGTGCTCGCTGGTCTGGTGGATACGTTAGGTGCCACCGTCTCCATCACGACGAATCCGGCTGACGCGACAGTTAACGCCAACAGCTCGGTGAGCTTCACCGCTGCTGCCACGGGATCTTCCCCATACGGCGGGGACTACGGGAACGTCGTGGCCTACCAATGGTATAACGGTGGCGTTCCAGTCCTGAACGCTAACGGTCCGACCTATACTATTCAGTATCCGTCCAAGGCGCTGAGTGGTAACAAGATCAAGGTGGTTGCCGCAGTCGCGGGTGCCACCGCCACCAGCACCGAGGCGACGTTGACAGTCAATGACGACGTCACCCCGCCGACCGTCACGCGAATTTCCGGATCCGCCACGTTCGACTCAATGACCGTCGTGTATAGCGAACCGGTTTCTGATTCCGCGCTGACCGTTGGTAACTACAACATTCCGGGACTAACCCTCAGCTCACCGACTCGCCTTGATGCTCTCAGCGTTCGGTTTGCTACCACCAAGCAGACGGAAGACACGTCCTATCCGGTGACAATCAACGGGGTCCAAGACCTTGCTGGTTTACCCTCGGCATATACGGGAACTTTCTACTCCTTCGTGTTTAAACCGGGTCAAGTAGTATACAAGACATGGCAAGGCCAGACTGGGCCGTTCACGGATTTCACCGATGCCGTTCCTCCCGTTGGATCTTTGCCTCCGTCAAGCATCTCTCTCCGAAATGAATTCGTATCGAACGATGGCGACGAATATGAAAACTACTTTGGCCAGGTTTCCGGATTTTTCATCCCGGCCACCTCTGGTAATTACGTATTCTTCCTCTCCTCGGACGACCATGGAGAGCTCTATTTGAGCACCGATGCCGATCCTGCGAATAAGAAGAAGATTGCCGAAGAGCCAAGTTGGAGCGCTCGCCGATATTGGGTTGGCAATGGTGTTGATAACAACTCTGCCACACGCGGCGAACCCGGATCCTTGTCCAACCGATCCGATCAGTATCCCAGCACCGAGTGGACAACCGGCGTTGGAGGGGATATTTCTCTAACGGCAGGTAACCGCTACTATGTTGAGGTTTTGTATAAAGAGGGCGGCGGCGGTGATCACGGCGGGGTCACAGTGATCAAAAAGGGAGATCCTGATCCAGCTAACACTACCTCTACCCTCCTCGGTAACCTGATCGGCACTTACGTCGATCCGACGACCTTCCCGCCGATCATCACTACGCGTCCTTCGACCGTAAAGTATAGTAAGGGTGAAACGGTCTCGTTCAGCGTTCAGGCAGAATCGAAACTTCCGCTCACCTATAAATGGTATCATAACAAGCACCTCATTCCGGGAGCGACT
>DLVS01000690.1 GCA_003445095.1 Verrucomicrobiales bacterium | reverse complement strand
AGACGGGCAGAGTCGACGGATAAGATGAGCTTGCGGTCGCCGATGCGGACACTCCATAAAATCCGGCTGCCATCGAATAGGATGCGGCGGCAGTACCGCCGGCGCTGAGCCCGGCGCCCGTAAAGCTCGCCGATCCGGCGAGGGCGAACGGATTGGGGGATTGCCCGCCTGACGTGGGGGTTTGATCGAAGGACGGATCGCCCGGGAGAACCTGGGCCGTGGCCGATCCGCCGCCACCAAAGAGGACCTGAGCCGAGGCCGGCAGCAACGTCACGCCCAACGCGATTGGAACAGCGAACAGAGTGTTTAGTGAGGATGTCATAGTAAGAATTGGTTAAAGCAGACGCCATATATAGCACCGGCTCCGCCGCTGATTGTCATGACGCATCTCAATGCGTCACTCGGCGCGGGCGGGCAAAGGGGACCGCTGGGCGGACAGCGCACCGAAGGTTTCGAGCTTACCCTGTTCGGAGTCCCGCCTTCAGGCGGCCACGCGCCGGCGCACCAAAGCACGGCGGAAACGTTCGACATGTGTACATAACCGACGCCACGCCGGCTGAGGCCGGGACTCCGAACGCGGTGTGGGGTTCATCGCTCGGCCTTCAGCTCGTTCCCGATCGGCAGGTTCTCGGACTTCGGCTCCTGCAGCTACCGAGAAGCCCGGCCGGAGATCGAGACCTCCAGCCTTACGGTCGTTCCCGCTTCGGGTCGCGATGTTATCTCCAGCGTGCCACCCAATTCCGTGGCTCGGCGCCGTAGATTGCCCAGGCCGTTGCCTCCGGGTTTCGCCGCCAACTCCGTAGAGAACCCGGTGCCATTGTCGGAGAGCTCCAGCTCCAGCTCTGGGGAGGTATCCTTCAACCTCAGCTCCAGCTTGACCTGCGTGGCGCGGGAATGTTTTAACACATTCGAAGAAGCCTCCTTCACGAACAGGAACAGGTGGTGCCGCCACTCGGCCGAAACGGGTGTAGCCGGCACTCGCGCCGGAAGATCCAGATCCACTGCCACCGGCGTCTGCGCAAAGAATCGTCGCATCCAGGATTCGAGGTAGTTCACCGCGCTGTCGAGCCGGTCTTTCGCGGGGTTCACCGCCCACACGGTTTCGTCCAAGGAACGCAGCAATTCCTGGGCAACGAGGTCCGGCCACGCCCCCGTTGGCCGTTCCGCCGCCGAACGATCACCCTCGCCGGATCTGCCTGTCAGCCACGCGAGCCGGACCAATCCTGCCCCCAGATCGTCATGCATGTCTTGCGCGATGCGGTGCCGCTCCGCGTTCACCCGAATCTCCTGGGCCAGCGCCGCCTCCCGGCGGACGCGTCGGACGCGAACCGTGACGAACCCCGCCACCAAACCAAGCCCGCCCAAGGCCACGGCCACGATGAACAGGGAGCGCTCATAAAAACGGGGCCGGACCTCGAACTCGATTCGCGCGCCAGGATCGCTCACCAGGCCATTGCCGCTGCGCGCCTGCACGACGAAGGAATGAAGGCCGGGCGCCAAGTGGGTGAGCACTACATGAGACTGGGCGGTCTGGGACTCCACGGCTCCTCCCGGGCCGTTGAGCCGGTAATGGAAAGTCACCCGCTCCGGACTGCGATGGCTGAGACTGCTGAAATTAAACTCGACCACGCGCCCTTCGCCGGGTGCCAGGACGGGGTGGGCGGCAGTGTCAGCCAAAGAGATCGCACGGCCGTTGGCGACCAGGCTGTCGAGGGTCACCGGCGGTGGGCGCAGCGTTCGCAAGACTTCTGCCGGATCGAAGGAGAACAAACCCCGAGGTGTCGCGAGCCACAATTGGCCGTCGGCCGAACGAGTCATGGCTGGCTGATATTGCAGCCGGCAGCCGCTCGGCAGCCCGTCGGATACGCCCAGGCTCAAGGCTTGGACGCTCGTCCGCCGGCCGGCGAGCACGTCGTCCAGTTGAGTTCGTGGGAATACGTGGAGCCCGCGATGTCCGGCCAGCCAGACGTGGCCCGCCGCTTCCGTCGCCGCCGACACCACGGACTCGGGCAGACCGTTCGTCGTGCGAAGCCACTGGAACCTTCCTTTTTGGAAGACACCCAGCCCGGTTTCGCTGCCCAGCCAGAGCAGGCCGTCGTCGCTGAACCCTAGCGGGACGCAGGAATACTCGGACAGCGGGAGGAGATTCGGATCGGGATGATGTTCCACGACGTCTTCTCGGATGCAGAACAGGCCGCGACCCCTGGAGCCGATCCAGATTGCTCCGTCGGCGGCTTCCACCAGCCCGAGCAAAGCCAGGCCCGACGGCAAGTCGTCGAGGAACCGGGTGGAGACGCCCGGCGCCAACTCAGACATGAGTATCTCGGAAACGGAGGCCCCATCGGGCAGACCGCGGAGGCGGAGAATTCCGTGTTGAGCGACAATCCAGAGTGCCCCATCCCGCGCGGCGATAGCTTGGCTGACGTCTCCCATCCGTTCCGGAACCCTAGAGAACGGATTGATGAACGTGGTCTGGCTCGTTCCGGACTGGCGGCTGAGGTGGCCGATCTGGGGGGCGGCGGAGTACAAGGTACCGGAGGACGATCCGGTGACGAACGCACCGGGATGCCGCAACGGATAAGCCCTAGGAGCCCCCCTCTGGGATGGATCGAACTCCACCATCTGGTGCCGACGGCCCCCGACCAGCAGGTGCCCATTGTTCAACGACGCGATGCTCATAGAGGGTGTTACGAAAGGGGT
>DLVS01000221.1 GCA_003445095.1 Verrucomicrobiales bacterium | reverse complement strand
TTTCCAATCTCGAATTGCGTTGTCCAGGCAAGTCTGACTCCCCATGGCTGAGCATCAGCAATGAAGCTAACCAAAGGCGCGGAAGGATTGTCGACCTCAACAAACGTAGTTTCAGAGTTCTGGCGCCGATCGCTCCCGTCAACTTGTTCTAAATAGTAAGTCACGGTGCTTGCGGTCACAGGGACTGAAGCGTCCAGATACTGATAGGATCGTGGTTCTGTTGAATTCACGCTGCCGGCCACAAGTTGCTCATTGATCCTCACGAATGAAGTGTCCAAGTCAGTCTTCCGATAAATATTCCACCCTAGGTTGTCGTTCTCGAACAGCGTTGACCAGGTGAGCATCACGCCTTCGGTCGTCGGTTCCGAAGTAAGGCTCGTCAGCCGTACGGAAACGAACTCAACCACGATGGCAATCGAGTCGGAGTTCTGAAACCGTTGTTGGCTGTCGACCTGCTGGAGGTAGTAGCTGACGGAAGTCACACCTTGAGGAAGACTAAAGTCGACGTATTCGTATGAACGCGGCTCGGCTGTAGTTCCACTGCCCGGAACAAGCTGGTCGTTGATTTTGACAAAGGCCGAATCGCGATTGGTTTTTCGATAAATGTTCCAGCCTAAATTCCTATTCTCGAAGGGGGTCACCCACCTCAACAGCACGCCTTCGGTTCCGGCCTCTCCCGAGAAAGTAACCAAGGGCGCCGAAAGGCCCTCAACCTGAAGGACCGTGGTGGTGGGAGCGCTGGGTGCCCAGTCGGGTCTGATCGCGCAAGCCTTCACCGTGATCGAGCGATCGGACGGGAACGGCCCCAATTCGAATGGCCCAGAGTACAAGGCCGACAATGCAGTCGGCTCCGACCCGTCCACGGTGTAGTAAATTGACGCCCCCGCGGTGTCATCCGTGCAGGTAACTATGACGCGGTTGTTGAAGATATCTTTCTTGGCAATGATCACGGGTGATTTCGTCGTCTCCCCTTTCTTCGTAAATACCGCGATGGCTAGGGCGCTGGTTACCCAACCAGGTTTAAAGGCTCGGGCTTTGAGCACGGTGTATTTGGTGAGAGATACGGCACCCTTATAGACGGGAGAGGTTGCTATCGGGTCACTACCATCCACGGTATACCGAATGACCGCATCTTTTGGCATTACGGAGAGCGATACCACCAAGTTGGTGGCAAAATCCCGAACCACCGGTGTAATGGTAGGGCTCGCCACGACATAACTCTGCTTGGTAAACGTTGCGCTGGTCATGCTACTCTTGGCGAGACCTGGACTAAACGCCCTGGCTCTTACGGTGGCACTATTGGTGAGAGTGAACGGCGTTGTGTAAACCGGGGAATCTGGCCGAGGATCAGTACCGTCTAAAGTGTAGTGAACTTCCGAAGAGGGACTACCACACGAGATAGACACCTCTGCCTCGTTCTCAAACAACCGCGTCCCCGGAGTGGTGATATTCGGAGCGGATACCGCAGTGAGAGGCGCTCGCGTGATGTCATAACTCAGGACTCCTCCTTTGGTGGTGACGGCTCCGGTGTTCTTGTCGTAGTGAATATAGCCGTACGCACCGTCCAGGACGATGTTTTCGGAGCCATTGGAAAGGGTGTAGGCTCCATTGGTGTGCGCATAGATCACGTAGTCGGTATAGTCCCCGGCGTCGATCTTAATGCTCGTCACTTGATTCTTACGTTGGGTGTCAAACCGAGCCACCTTTTGGATGTTTGGACTACATCCATTGCCTACAGGTTCGATGATCGAGATGAACCTCGTATACCCCACGACTCCCGACCGTTTCACTTGGAGAGACATGACGGGATCGCTCGGATAAATCTGCCGGACCAGGTTAGGCAAGTTTGCTTTGGCCGTCATTGTCACCGTCGACGTTTGCTCATTAATCAAGAACATCTTCTGATGGTTTGGCCAAGTAACACTGATGCCGTTCGTCGTTGATCGGTTGGGAAGTACATAATTGGTGCCATTCAATGTCGCGAATGAGTTGGTGGGGCCAATGCCATCATAAACCAGCGAGATCGTGCCGTTAGTGATGGCAGTATATACGTCAACAAAATAGTTGTCGGTGACCGCGACGGCGCGCTGGTGCACTGAGTCCACCGCGATGATTTTGAAGAGCGGGTCCGTCAGGTTCTTCAGCTTAATCGGAGCTGGGTTGTTGGTGATGCTTGGAGTCGGGAGAACGTAACTGCCGCCGTAACCACGCTCGCCATATACATCATCCGGCAGGTCCAATAGGCCCGTGTTCAATCGTTCTCCTTTCCCATAGAGAATCAGGTTGAACGCTTTGACCCCACCGTACTTCCCGTGCATCAGGTACGCATGCAAGCTGTCTTCGGTCGTGTGACCACCCGGATCACCGGAGAGCATCACTGTAAATCCCATCTTTCCTTGATCGAACGAGTCATTTTTGACCTTGGGCGTGCCAGTTATCTCGCGGCCGTGTGCCAAACCAGCCCAATACATCATCACGCAAAACTGCGATTTTGCGCAGTACGGGAAATCCAAGTCTCGCGCCGGATGTTGTTGAACGATCGCGGCCCATTCGGGATCTCCGGTCGCCGCGTAGATGGACTGGTGGGTTCCAGTGCAATTGGACCAATCAAACAACATTCCGCGCCACATGCTCTCGTAGGGGACTTGAAACCTGGGCGTGGATTTTTTGAGCATCATTCGCCAATTATCGCGCAATAGATTCTTGCCTTGGGCGCTGATGTATGTGAGCGCATCAAAGGAATGATAGCCCCGTTTGGCAGCGCGGTGCGAAGCCAATGCGTAATACACCTGGCCCTCGAACACGATCGCCCAATGTTTCATCGCCTGACCCTCTTCGTAGTGGAAGCCGTCGAAGACTTGGCCAGTTCCGTCGTACCATTTCTTGAAGTCCGTCGCGATCTTGTCGATATACACGGTGCGGCCCAGCGCGTAACCAGCCATCGCTTTACCATATTGCTCTTGGTGGTTCTGATTGTGACCGAAATTACCTGAGCAACGGGTGGCGTAGGTCTCGAGCCATTTGGTGATGAAGGTTAAATCACTCGGTCTCCGAGCCGCCATATAGTTGTAAAGAAGGTCGTACGTGATGGAGACAAGGCCGTGAATTTGCGTAAAGTCGGCATCGACGTGCGGATTCCAGTTTTGGGTGGCGAACGCCTTAAGCCACGTGATCGCGCCGTCGGCGTATGTCGTGTCGCCGTCGATGAGGTACACCAGCGCACAGCCCAGCATGTGGTAACCGCATTTGTAGGTTGTTGTATCGAAGGAGCCAGTCTTGCTGCAGTCCTTGGCTCGTTGATACAGAGCGACGGCCCATGGGTATTTCTTTACCAAAACATTGTCGCGCATGACGTCAATGTCCTGCTGGTCCATGAATATGTAGGGGTGGACCGGTTTAAAGTCAGCCCGAGCCGATCCCACGCTGGCAGTCCAAAGGCTTGCTGCCAATAGCCCTATCACCAGCGAGGTCCACTGAATCGATCGCCGTGGCGCGCCCTTTTGCCGCCAAGATTCGCATTCATGTTTGGCGGGGGCGCAATTGGTAGCGCCAAGATTATTACTCTTACTCTCTCGCGGTTCCCTTCCGAATTTGTCAGTAGAATCCGATTCGTAAAAGGTAGGTTCGCTCGATTTTCTGGAATGGCCCGGGGTTGGCATCCTAACCGTATTCAGGCAGGCTGACCACTGTCAAGGGGGGCGGTCTGATTTTGCCGCCAGATGGGCCGTTCTCGGGGTGAAGAAGTGACCCATTGATGTACCGGAGGTGACTTACAAATTAGTAAGTTTACATAAGTAGCTGTATTGGAGGAGCGATCGGTGAGAGGAAACGAGGATCGTCGATCGTTTTCGGAAAAGCTCCGAGGATGCCTGGAGGTTGAGCGGGCGATCGGATTAAGCGAAGTTCGGAGGGTACTGCCACACCCGCGCAGGTGTGCCGGATGTGTATGTACACCATGGTTTCGCCAATCAATGGTCTGGAACCACTCACGGGCGATCTGCACCCGCCCGCCCCGCTACTCCTGGGTCGATTTGGCCGCGGATTGTTCACCCACGTATTCGAGGCGGACAATCTTGCTATCCTTATTGTCGCCCCAATTCGTGCCAAACTCGATCAGGTACAGGCAGCCGTCGGGTCCCAATTCGAGGTCCATCGGTCGCTTGAACTTTGTTCCAGGCATGAACCGCTGCATTTGGGTGATCTGGTTGTCCTGATCAAGCTTGACCGCAATGATCCACTCTCGGGTCCACTCGTAGATGAACAAGGAGTGATCCAATTCGCGAGGGAGCTTGTGAGGAGAATTCAATTTCTCGTCGAAGTGGTACACAGGACCGGCCATGGCTGTGCGCCCGCCGCTCCCGACAACCGGAAACTTGGCGGAAGGTGAGGCCGGATAGTAGACAAACGCTGGCTGTGCCGGCGGTAATTCTTTGATGCCGGTGTTGTTCGGCGAGTTGTTGATGGGATGAGCCGGGTCGTAAAACTCCGGCTTAAAATCTGAGGTCATCCACGGTTCGGGTTTCGGCGGCCATTCGCCTTCCGGCTTGCCCGCCTTCTTGGCTTTTTCTCGAGCCGCTTGCGCGTCTTGGAATTTTTGGCGAGCGACATAGTCCACAACCGCGTAGGGCCGATTATTCCCCGCGAAGAGCGGCCAGCCAAAGAAACCGGGCCCGCGAGCCTGATTAACCTCATCGAAGCCTGCCGGACCACGCTGTGCGTCCGGCGAACCCGAGTCGGGGCCAACTTCGCCCCAATAAAGAAAACCATTGGCGGGATCAATCGAGATCCGAAACGGGTTGCGATTTCCCATGACATAAATTTCCGGACGCGTTCCGGGAGTTCCCGGCGGAAACAAGTTGCCCGCAGGAATCGTGTAGCCGCCTTCGGCTTTAGGCCGGATACGAAGAATTTTTCCGACCAACGAGTTGGCATTCGCCGCGGACCGCTGGGCGTCCCACGGGTAACGTCCAGGACGGGGGTCGTTCGGAGAGAAGCCGTCGGAATCAAACGGGTTCGTATTGTCTCCGATCGAGATATAAAGATTTCCTTGGGGGTCGAAGGCGAGCGAGCCGCCCACGTGACAGCATTGTTCCCGCTGAACCACGTTATCGAAGATCGTGACCCTCGACGCCGGGTCGAGTTTGTCGCCTCGCAGAGTGAATCGGGATACTCGGATCGTACCTACTTTGCCTTGAGCGTCCTGAGTCGTTTCCGGAAGCGAATGATTGACATAGACCCAGCCGTTTTCGTCGAACTTCGGATCAAGCGTAATTCCCAACATCCCTTCTTCGAGTCCCGAGAACACGGGGATCTCCGCGATCACGATCGCCTCCGTGCCACCGGGTTTGAGCATTTTAATCACTCCTTTGCGCTCCACGAAGAACACTCGACCGTCACGCGCCACCGCGAGTTCCATCGGGTCCACTAACGTATCTTTCAATTCGCCATTGATCGTTTGATCCTCATCCAGAACCACTTTTCGAAAGGCGGATTCAGGCGGCAGAAAATTGTCGCCTTTGAAAATCCCTGGCGTTGCGGTCGTCGGAGTCTGGGCGGATTGCTGTGCCACGGCGGAGCCCAGCAAGGCTAAAGCGGTCAGGAGAAGGTACGGAAGGCGCATGCGGGCGATGGACTACCCCAGGCTCAAGAATAATCAAACGAGAATTGAGATTCGGGAAATGACTTTCGTCTCTGATGGCCCGCTTTTAGTCTCCGTCGCCTTCGACAACAACGAAGCTCTATGGCGAAACTTACCGTCCGCGATCTCACCGTTTCCGGCCAACGCGTTTTGGTCCGGGTTGATTACAACGTTCCAATTGAGGAAAAAGATGGACGTGTCGTGATCAATGACGTCACTCGTATTCGCGAGACGCTGCCCACGCTCAAGCTC
>DLVS01000086.1 GCA_003445095.1 Verrucomicrobiales bacterium | reverse complement strand
CGCGGGTTGGTTAAGCTTGGACACAACGAAACGTCTGTTCACCGAGGCCGGCCAGGACTTTGACGCCCTCAAACGCAGTGCCGTCCGCCGTGATTTCCGTCCCGTGTCGCTACCCGTCACCGCGACCTTCTCGATCACCAACACACTGCGCCGTCTGTCCTCGAAAAACGTCGTGGGGGAATTGCCCGGGAGTGATCCTAAACAGCGGGACGACTGGATCATCTACACCGCGCACTGGGATCATCTGGGCCGCGACGAGCGGCTCGACGGTGATCAAATCTTCAACGGGGCGCTCGACAACGCCACCGGCACGGCGGGTCTGATCGCCCTCGCCCAAGCGTTCGCGAAACTGCCCACACGTCCGGCTCGTTCACTGCTGTTTATTGCACTCACGGCGGAGGAACAGGGCTTGCTTGGAGCACGGTACTATGCGGCGAACCCGCTTCATCCGCTGGCGCGCACCGTGGCCAATCTGAACATGGACGGGCTGAACCCATGGGGACGTACGCTGGATTTCGCCATCGTGGGCTTGGGCAATTCTTCCTTGGATGAGCTCGCCCGCCGATTCGCCCAGGAACAGGGCCGGTCGATTATCGGAGAAACGCAGCCCGAAAAGGGAACGTTTTATCGGAGCGACCATTTCGAATTCTCTAAGGTTGGAGTTCCGGCTCTCTACGGCAAAGGGGGAACGAACTATGTTGGACGGCCAGTGGGCTGGGGTCGCGCCAAGGCGGATGAATTCACCGAGCGCGACTACCACAAAGTGAGTGATGTCGTAAAACCGGATTGGGATCTCGCCGGCGCCGTGGAAGACTTGCGGCTATTGTTCCGCGTTGGCTACGAACTGGCCACCACTCCGCTCTGGCCGGAGTGGTATCCCGGCACGGAGTTTCGCGCCCGCCGCGAGGAGTCGCTGAAGTTGAGTCGGTGAGCCACGGCTTGAACGGGCATTTCTCCGGGCCGTGTTGCTGCTTGGTGCGCCGGCACTGTCTCAGTAGCCTGGTCCTCCGTAATGGAACGATGGACTAGTCTGCTTGGCCTGATCGTGTTCATCGGCGTCGCTTGGTGTTTGTCGAGTCACCGACGACGATTCCCTTGGCAAACAGTGTTCTGGGGTCTGGTCTTTCAAGGCACCGTCGCCATTCTCATTCTGCAGACGAGGCCGGGTCGAATCCTTTTTGACGGTTTCCAAGCGGTGATTACCCGCTTCACCAGCTTTGCTGACGCGGGCAATCAACTCGTCTTCGGCGCGCTGGCACGCCCCGACGCATTGGAGCGCGGATTCGGTCCCGGCAGCTCGTTCCTATTGGTGGTGACGCTGACCGGAATCATCATTTTCGTAAGCGCGGTGTCGTCGCTCTTATACCACTACGGGATTCTCCAATACGTCGTTCGGGGAATGGCGTGGGTGATGCGACGGGCGATGCGGACCAGTGGCAGCGAGACGCTCGGCGCGGCCGCTAACATATTCATGGGCCAGACCGAAGCACCTTTGGTCATCAAGCCCTATCTCGAGCGCATGACGCGGAGTGAATTGTTCTGCGTGATGACGAGTGGTTTCGCGACCATCGCCGGGAGCGTCCTCGCCGTTTACACCGGGGTCTTGAAGATTCCCGCCGGTGATTTGCTAACCGCGTCGGTGATGAGCGCACCCGCGGCCTTGATGATCGCCAAAATCATGCAACCCGAAACCCAGGTGAGTGACACTGCGGCGGGCGCAAAAGCCGCGGCCGAGCGGACTGCCGTCAATGGGTTGGATGCTATTTGCGTGGGCGCGAGCGACGGAATGAAGTTGGCAATCAACGTGGCCGCTATGCTGATCGCCTTCACAGCCCTGGTCGCACTCCTTAACTTTCTTTTCGGTGGGATCGCGCATGGACTGGGTTGGCAAACCGACCGGCCGTTGCAAGAAATCTTGGGTTATATCAACGCCCCTTGCGCCTGGCTAATGGGGATCCCCGCAAAAGACTGCCTGGTGGTGGGGCAGATTCTGGGTGAACGAGTCGTGCTCAACGAGTTCATCGGCTACATCTCACTGTCCGAAGCCAAAGCCCGGCTGGATCCGCGCTCCTACCAGCTAGCCATTTACGCCCTGTGCGGCTTCGCCAATTTTGCCAGCATCGCGATTCAAATTGGCGGCATCGGAGCCCTGGTGCCTTCCCGGCGCGGTGATCTCGCCCAACTGGGGTTACGCGCAATGGTTGGAGGTCTGCTCGCTTGTTATCTCACAGCCTGTGTGGCGGGGCTGCTGATTTGATTGCGGGACCGTTGTATTTTGACCGCCAGTCAGGTCTTCACTCGCGCGTCCAACCCGGTGCCCACGACCAAGCGGATTGCTCGCCGCATTTCCTAGGTGAGTCGGCCGAACTTTGAGTACTGATTGACGTACAATCCCAAGACTCGCCCGGAAAATCGGAGGCGAAGAGTCGTTCGTCGCTAAGCTGCGGAGTGGATTCAGAGGCGCTCTTTCATTTCCGCGAGTGCGAGGATTCTTCCGTTCTCTCATCCCAGCGGCCAACCAGGCATAACCTCAACATCAAACGGAGTTGAGGCGACCCCGGCCCGGAGTTGACGCTCCGCTCGAATGCCAATCATCGCTGCGTTGTCGGTGCACACCGCTCGGTCGGCCAAACGCAGTCGCAGCCCCCCCCGGGCGCAACCTAGTTCGAGCTCGCGGCGCAGGCCGGAGTTGCAGGTGACTCCACCGCTCGCGGTCACGCACCTCACCCCCAGCCGGTGCGCCGCGCGCACTGCCTTGACTGCCAGAACTTCCACAATTGCCGCCTGCGCACTCGCACAGAGGTCGCGCAGCGCTTGGGGATCGTCGGCCAGCCCGGGCCGTTTCTGGAGGAAATAGCGCACACTGGTCTTCAAGCCGCTGAAACTGAAGTCGTCGTTATTGTCATGGAGCAACGGTCGGGGAAACTCGAATGCGTTCGGATTTCCTTCCGCCGCGAGACGGTCCACGAGGGGGCCACCGGGGTAGGGAAGGCCCAAGATCTTGGCCGTCTTGTCGAAGCACTCACCGGCCGCGTCGTCGAGCGTGGCGCCGAGGACCTGGTAACTTTGTTCGGACTCCACCTGGACCAGCATCGTGTGGCCGCCGCTCACAATCAGGGAAATGTTGGGCTCGAAATCTTCAAATTGTGCGCGCAGCGGCGAGCCAGCGATCCACGGAGAATAGAGGTGTGCTTCGTGATGGTGGACCCCGTAGATCGGAAGATTGAGCGCAAACGCGAACGCCTGCGCGGAGGTGAAACCGATCCGAAGGGCTGCCGGTAGACCGGGGCCGCGGGTAGCGGCGACGGCACAGATTTGGTCGGGCTGGATGTTTACGTGCGCGAGGGCGGCGCGGGCCACCGGAAGGAGATTTCGCAAGTGCTCTCGACTGGCCAGCTCGGGCACAACCCCGCCGTACTCGGCATGGAGGTGAACTTGTGACGTAACGATATTCGCCGACACCGTGCCGTCGTGGACCACCGCTACACTGGTCTCGTCACACGAAGTTTCGATCGCTAGAAGCATACAGAGCGCGACCTCAATACACAGTTAGTCACTGCCGGTCCAAGCAGGTTCCTTCCGACTGACCACGTTTGGTGACAGCGATTCTCGTGACCGAGTGTATGGATCGATATTCCTCATCGACTTTCCTCATCGGCTGGAAGGGCACTTTCCCGCTCTCAGTTGATTCGCGCGCTTGCCGCCGGACCGCCATCGCGATACTTGCTGGCGCGTGAGTTCCCCAGATTTGGCCGCTACTTCGAGCGTCGCATCGTCTTCCTCGGCTGATCGCTGGCCACCGCAGATCAAATTCATCGTCGGCAACGAAGCCTGCGAACGGTATAGCTTCTATGGCATGAAGGGCATTTTGGCCGGTTACATCTCCGGCGAAGTGCTGCGCGGGGGGCTGGGCCAAAGCAAGGATTCCGCCACGTTGTGGATCCACTTGTTCATCATGGCGAACTACTTCATGCCACTCTTGGGCGCCTATGTCTCCGATCGCCTCTGGGGCCGCTACAAAACCATCCTCTGGATTTCGCTCTTCTACTGCGTCGGGCATGGCGTGTTGGCCGCGACCGATCTTACCTCCAACCTCGAGACGCGGACCTGGATGCTTTGGCTGGGGATGGCACTGATTGCTTTTGGCGCTGGCGGGATCAAGCCGTGTGTGTCTGCGTTCATGGGGGATCAGTTTCGGGAAGGTAAGTCGCGGCTCTATCAAAAGGCATACGCAGCCTTCTATTTCTCCGTCAATTTCGGATCGTTTTTCGCGTTCCTGACTATCCCTTTCATCGCCCGGAATTACGGCTACGGCTGGGCCTTTGGAGTTCCCGGAGTTCTTATGGCCATCGCCACGCTGATCTTCTGGCTGGGGCGGCGCCGTTACGTGATGGTTCCTCCCACGCGCGAAACGAAAGTGGCCGGATTCTTCCCTGTCCTGTTCGCTGCGTTGCAAAATCGTCAGCCCGGCCGCCCGTTTTGGGATGGTGCCCGCGCTCGCTTCTCTGCCGAAGAAATCAGCGCCGCGCAATCCGTCCTGCCGGTCTTGAGTGTCTTCGCTCTCATTCCGCCGTTTTGGGCGATGTTCGATCAACACGCGTCCACCTGGGTGCTGCAAGCCCAAGGCATGGTCGAAGCGAAGATTACTGAGTCCTACAGCCTCGGTGGTCAGGAAATGCAGTCGCTCAACCCGGCCCTGGTAATGATTCTGGTGCCATTGCTCACCGGCGTGGTCTATCCGCTAATGGGTAAGTGGGCGACGCCGCTACGCCGAATTGGCTTGGGGATGTTCATCGCCGGCTCCTCCTTTCTCGTGGTCGCCTGGATTCAGCAACAGCTCGACGCGGGCGCTAAGATGAGTGTGCTCTGGCAAGCATTGCCCTACCTGATCTTGACCACGGCCGAAGTGTTGGTGTCGACCACCGGACTTGAATTCGCCTACACGCAAGCAGCCCGAAGCATGAAGAGTATCATCATGAGCTTCTGGCTGCTGACGGTGGCCGCGGGTAACGGACTGGTCGCGCTCATCACTCGTTTCGGCGGCGGAGGAAGCCATGAAGCGTCGGTGACTCCGCAGCGATTTCTCTTTTACGCGCTGCTGACCTTCGCCGTTTCTTGCCTATTTGTTGTTGTGGCGTGGTTCTATCGGTATCGGGACACACCGGGTCCAGTGGCGGTTTCGGCAAACGCGTGAACGCCTAGTCTAATCTCTGGCCGCGACCGCTGCCCGCTGATACAACTTCTCCCGGCCCGGAAAAATCATCCCCGCCATTTACTATGTATCGCGTCAAGGGTGCCGATCAAAAAGAGTACGGTCCGGTTAGTGCGGACCAGATTCTCCGTTGGATTCAAGAGAACCGGTTGAACCGGAATTCATTGGTACAAAAGGAAGGCGATCCCGCTTGGAAGTCGCTCGACCAGTATCCGGAATTTGTCACGGCATTGAGCGCGACCTCCCCGGCTCCGAGCGGGAGCGGTTCGACCACCCCCTTGCCTGTGCCGGGCTCGCCCGCCACCGCCCCGGTGTACACGCCAGTCGCCGACCCCCAGCGCGCCGCCGGCATGGTCAAAGCCCCGGCCATTGCCCTACTGCTCATCGGGATCGTGGGGATTCTGTTGTCCGTGGCCGGACTTTTTACTCGATCCCGCATGACGGAGGCGTTCATCCAATTCGCACAAAACTCTGGCGCTGCATTTCCCCCTGAGGTCATGGATCAGCTCCAGGCGGAACGTGATCGTGGTCTGGGCGTCCGCGATTTTCTAAACCTCGGCATGGGGGTGATTCTTTACGGTGTCCTGATCGTCGGCGCCCTGTCGATGCAGCGGCTGGAAAACTGGGGCTTGGCGCTCGCCGCGGCGATTATTGCCATGCTGCCCTGCACGTGTTGCTGCCTCGGAATCCCCTTCGGTATTTGGGCAGCGATCGTTTTGAATCGGCGCGAAGTGAAATCAGCCTTTCGGTAGCATGAGCCCGGTGGCCGCCCATCCTCCGAAGATCGAGCCCGATCCGATCCGCCGTCGAATCCCCGGCTGGATTTGGCCAGTGGGGATGGCGGGGCTGGGAGTTCTCTGGCTGGTTAAAACGGTCCAGCCGGCCGGCCAGATTTTCTTCCCGCGCTGCTGGTTGCACCAGATGACCGGCCTGCAATGCCCAGGCTGCGGCGCGCCTCGAGCGCTCCACGCGTTGCTGAATGGACACTGGGAACAAGCCTTTCACTACAACGCCCTATTGGTGATGGCTCTGCCGGTGGTGGTATGGATGGCGGTGCGCGGGTTTTTCGGATGGTGGACGGGACGGTGGTGGCGCAATCCTGTGAGCCACCCGGCGGTCATTGCCGCGCTCGCGGGACTGGTGGTTGGCTTTGGTCTGGCACGGAACGTTTTTTGAGACCACCCTTAACTTGGGAACCATCATTTTCTTGGACCCCTGGGAACAAATTGACGGTTGAGGCCTCGTACTACGAAAGCGGAACGTTGTCGGACCCAGGCGCCGCGACCAAGGCTTCACCTTGGACCCGGTTGCAATCGTTCGAGAGCGGCCCCTGCGGGCATCCTTTGCTTGGGCCACAGCTCAAGTATTCGAGTGTCCGGCATTAGCCCAAATTAGAAGCGCCAAACTTGTCAAAGTGTTATGAAAGCCTCATATATTCGTTCCTTCCTACTACCCGGAGCTTTGGCTCTCGGTTTCTGCCCTAAAAGCCTGCTCGCTCGGAGCTTCATTGAGCACGACTTGGTGTCCGACATTCCAGGTCGAGCGGATCACACCGATCCAAACCTCTCAAATCCTTGGGGAATCTCCCTCTCGCCGACGAGTCCGTTCTGGGTCGCGGACAATAAGACTGGCGTTTCAACGCTTTATGATGGCGAGGGCGTGCCTCGGTCCCTGGTCGTCTCGATCCCACCTCCCGGTGGCGGAACTCCACCTGCGAGCCCAACGGGCACCGTCTTCAACGGCGGCAGCGGCTTCGAGGTGGCCCCCGGTTTGCCCGCCCGCTTCCTCTTCGCCACTGAAGATGGGACCATCTCGGGTTGGAATCCGGCCGCGGCCCCGACCGCGGCGATCCTCAAAGTGGATCACAGCGGAACCGCTCTTTATAAGGGCCTCGCCATTGGCAATAATGGCTCAGCCGATCATCTGTACGCGGCTAACTTCAAGGAAGGGAGTATTGACGTTTTTGACACCGCTTTTGCTCCCGCCAGCCTGTCGGGTTCCTTCACCGACCCAACGCTTCCCGCTGGTTACGCACCCTTCAACATTCAGAATCTCGGAGGCAAACTGTACGTAACCTACGCCCTTCAGGACGGTGGCCAGAAGGATGACGTTCCGGGTGCTGGGCATGGTTTTGTCGATGTGTTCGATCTCAATGGCAACCTGTTGCAGCGGCTCGTCTCCCAAGGGGCGCTGAATTCACCTTGGGGATTGGTCATTGGGCCAGAGGATTTTGGGCCTTTCGAAGGCGATTTACTGGTCGGCAATTTCGGAGACGGACGGATCAACGCTTACGACCTGTCATCTGGAAAGTTCCTCGGTTCCTTGAAGGGACCGGACGGCAAACCTATCGAAATCGAAGGTTTGTGGGCTCTTACGGCTGGCAACGGCGCCAACGGCGGAGACGAGGACGACCTTTATTTCACCGCCGGCATATCGGACGAAGAGCACGGTTTATTCGGCGAGATTGGACATCGGGTCCCGGAAACTGGGAACCGCCTGTCGGTCCTCTTCGGAGCGCTGACGATCGGGCTGCTCCACTGGCGTCGTGCCCAGGCACGCTAAACCGACGAGGGAAACCCACCCGATCCGCTAGTTGTTAGCTGAGGAGAGAAACGACGGCCTCCGAATTCGATGAGAGATTGAAAGCGCTCATCTCCGGGAGCAATCTCCGGGCATGTTCGCTGGGTTGTTTCGGGCTCGCTGCCTTCCGGGGCGCTTGGTCAGCCGTGGCCGAATCTGGCGGGGGTGGCCGTTCAGCATCTGTGCGCTGCTACTCCTTCCCTCGCTTGGAAAGGCGGCGACGACGAACGCGAAGGTCGATTTCAACCGGGACGTCCGGCCGATTTTCTCCGACCACTGCTACGCCTGCCACGGACCGGATGAAAACAAGCGGAAGGCGGGACTGCGGCTCGACGTGGAGGCAGACGCCTTTAAGGAACTGAAGTCGGGCCAGCGTGCCCTAGTGCCAGGCGATGCCGCCAAGAGTTCCTTGGTGCAGCGAATCTTTTCGACGGATCCCGAAGAGATCATGCCGCCTCCCAAACACGGTAAGCCAATTACCGCGGAGCAGGCGGCGTTGTTGGAACGCTGGGTCAAGGAAGGAGCTCATTGGCAGAAGCACTGGTCCTTTATTCCGCCGGAGCGTCCGCCTTTGCCGCCCGTGAAAGACAAAAGGTGGCCGCGGAACGAGATCGATTTTTTCGTCCTCGCGCGTTTGGAGAAAGATGGCCTTAAGCCGAATCCCGAAGCCGACCGGGCGGCGCTGCTGCGGCGCGTAACCTTCGACCTCACGGGCCTTCCACCGACCGTGGAGGAGGTGGACACCTTTCTCGCCGACAATTCCTCCGACGCCTACGAACGCGTCGTGGACCGCCTGCTCGCCTCTCCCCATTACGGCGAGCGGCTGGCCCAAAACTGGTTGGATCTGGCGCGCTATGCCGACACGAGCGGTTACCATTTCGATGGCGTGCGATTCATGTGGCTGTGGCGCGATTGGGTCATTGATGCCTTCAATGAGGACAAGCCCTACGACGAGTTCACCGTTGAACAACTGGCCGGCGACTTGTTGCCGAACGCGACCCAGTGTCAGCGCATTGCGACTGGGTTTGTCCGAAACAACATGACCAATGACGAAGGCGGCGCTGATCCCGACGAATATCTCAACAAGTACGTCGTCGACCGGGTGAACACCTTGGGCGCGGTGTGGCTTGGGCTCACCGTCGGCTGCACCGAATGTCACGATCACAAGTATGACCCGTTGACGACGCGTGAGTTTTACCGGCTTTACGCGTTCTTTCATAACGTGCCGGAAAAGGGACTCGACCGCATTCGCACCGACAATCCGCCACCGCGGCTACCGGTGCCCACGCCCGAGCAAGCGCAGCGATTTGTCGAGGCAGACTTCACTCTCCGGGACGCGGAGAAGACTCTTCAGGATCGCATCAACGAACTCGGCGAAACCCAGGAGAAATGGGAACGCGAGGTCAACGAGCGCCCGCCCGCGAAACCAATCGAGGAAGGTTTGCTGGCTCGTTTGACGTTCGATGGTTCGTTGGATGAGAAGGGAGAGTTCCGAGGAACGAACGCACCCGAGTTCTCCGACGCCCGTCTGGGCAAGGCCCTCAAGTTCGATGGCAAGGTCAACGCCGACTTCGGACAACTCGTCGCCTTCGACCGCACCAACGCCTTCAGCATCTCCGCGTGGGTGAAGCTGCAAGGCGACGGGGCCATCTTGAGTAAGATGGAAAAGTCTCCTGGGTACCGCGGCTTTGATCTGCTGGTCGGTGACCGAAGACTTCAAGTCCATCTCGTCCACGCCTGGCCCGACGACGCGCTCAAGGTGAAGACCAAGGAACAGTTCCCTCAGAACCAATGGTTGCACCTCGCTTTCAGCTATGACGGTTCGGGCAAGGCCGCGGGCGTGCAGTTGTACGTGAATGGCCGGCTGCGAGAAGTCGAAGTCGAGAAGGACCAGCTCAAGGATTCGTTCGCGACGTCGGAGCCTTTACGCCTCGGTTCCCGGAATGGGGAGGCAATGTTCACGGGCCTGGTGGACGACGTCCGATTCTATGGCAGGCCATTGGTGGGCGCCGACGTGCCGGCACTCACTTGGGAGGGTTATCTGCCCATCCTCGCCAAGTCCCGGGGGACTCGGACCGACGAAGAACGCGGCGATCTCGCCCGGTACTACAAAGAAAACCACGCGGTGGACTATCTGCGTTCGGAGGCCGCACTGGCCAAGGCGCGCCAGCGGAAAGAAGCGTTCTATGGCGAGATTCCGTCGTCGATGATCATGGAAGAGATGGACCCGCCGCGGGAAACTTACCTGCTTGTTCGGGGCGATTTTCGGAATAAGGGGGAACGGCTCACGCCGGGTACGCCAGCGGCCTTGCCTCCGCTTCCGGCCGGTCCGACTAACCGACTAGCCTTGGCGCGTTGGTTAGTTTCGCCAGAGCACCCCCTGATGGCGCGCGTCACAGTGAATCGCTATTGGGCGATGTTTTTCGGCAACGGACTCGTGAAGACCGCGAACGACTTTGGCTCGCAGGGCGAATGGCCGAGCCATCCTGAATTGCTCGATTGGTTGGCGACGCAGTTTCGTGACGGAGGATCCCTCTCCTCTCGCTCTGAGCGAGGGGAGAGGGTGGCCGAAAGCCGGGTGATGGTGGCGCCCTGGAGCGTCAAGTCGCTGGTACGCCTCATTGTCACCAGCGCGACTTACCGACAATCGGCCGCAATCACGCCGGAAATGCTGGAGCGCGATCCTTACAACCGCTTGTTCACCCGCGGTCCGCGCGTGCGCCTGGAAGCCGAGATGATTCGCGATAACGCGCTTGCCATTGCCGGATTGCTCAACCCGAAGATTGGCGGTCCTAGTGTGAAGCCTTACCAACCGCCCGGTCTATGGGACGGCACCGACTCGAAGTTTGAACAGGATCACGGCGAACTCCTGTACCGGCGAGGGCTCTATGTTTTTTGGCGGCGCTCGGCGCATTATCCCTCGTTCGCGACGTTCGATGCCCCGAATCGCGAGGTTTGCACGTTCCTCCGCCAGCGCACGCAGACGCCGCTTCAATCGCTCGTGTTGATGAACGATCCCGCTTTTGTTGAAGCCGCCCGCGGGCTGGCTCAGCGGGTCGTGAGGGAGGAACCTGGCGACTTAAACAAACGCCTCGTGTGCGCCTTTCGCCACACGTTAGGCCGTCCGCCTCAATCCGACGAGCTCGCCGTGTTGCAACAGACTTACGACCAACAGCTCGCTAACTTTCGCGTCAACCCCAAGACGGCCGACGAACTGCTCAAGGTGGGCGAATCAAAAATACCTGAGAACGCCAATTCACCCGAGCTTGCCGCGATGACTGCCGTCGCCAACGTGCTGCTTAATCTAAATGAGACGATCACGCGATAACCCGAATCTCCGCGTTGGTTTGCCATGCCTCAAAAACCGAACGACCAACAAATCCCCGACCTAAAGCTTCGGGCAATGCTCAACTACCGCCGGGTCACCGACCGCATTCTAACCGCGGGTCAACCGACGGAAGCGCAGATGACCTCGGTCGCCTTGGTGGGAGTGCGAACGGTGATCAATCTCGCGCTACCGACTTCGACGGGCGCACTGCCTAACGAACGCGCTACTGTGGAAGGGTTGGGAATGCAATACATACCCATTCCCGTGAACTTCGCGGCTCCGACCGAAGAGAATTGGGAAGAATTCTGCCAGGCGATGGATGTCCGGCCGAACGAGACCCTCTTGGTTCATTGCGCGATGAACTACCGGGTTTCGGCGTTCTTGGCGATCTACGGCGTGCGCCGTTGGGGTTGGTCGCGTGATAACGCTCTTCGGGAGATGCGCCAACTCTGGGAACCCGATGCGGTGTGGATGGAGTTCTTAGCTTCGCACGGGGTTAAGTAACGGAGGTCGCTTCGTGGCACTGGAACAATTCAACCCGACAATCGACCGTTACGACCAGCGCAGTGCGGCGCGCCTCTTTAGGTCCCTTTGGCCCGACCCAGCCGTGTCGTGGGCTGTTGCTGAAAATCTGTCGGCTTCAATCCGGGTCGCTCATGCCGTTGCCGATTCGTGTTGGGAGGTCACGATGTTTTCAGACCGGCTCCGATTGAACGTCGGCCAAGTAGAAACCCTCACTCTCGAACCAAAAGGTATTTGGTTTCTCTTCGAGTCGCCGATATCACCCAACTCCCCCGACGTAGCAACGCGATTCGAGATCGAG
>DLVS01000549.1 GCA_003445095.1 Verrucomicrobiales bacterium | reverse complement strand
AGAAACGCGTCGAACGTCTTCCCGCGATTGCCCGAGAGTTGCGAGCTGCCGGCGTGCCTCACCGGTGGGAAATCTTGGGTGCTGGGCCGGAGGTATCGTCACTCCGGGCGGGTTTTGCGGCCGCGGGCAGCGAAGCCCTTTTTCACGGGCCGCAAACCGGCGTTGAATATTGGCGCCGTTTGGCCGGATGGGACGTCATTGTCTTTAGTAGCGATTACGAAGGACTCCCTATCTCCATGGTGGAGGCGCTGAGCCAGGGAGTCGTTCCATTATTTCCGGATTTGGACAACGGCGGCCGCGACTACACGCGCAAAGTGGCTTCGGAGCTGGTCTATCCGCATGCGAACGCGGCCGCCGCGGCAGGCGCCTTGCAATGGCTACAGTCACAACCACTAGAGGTCCGCCGGGAGTTGAGCGCCCGGGCGCGGTCCGCCGCCGAGCCGCACGGCAACGACGCTTATGGGCGAACCTTCGGCAGCTTTGTCTCAGCCGTCGCGAAAGAGCCAAGAATATCCCTGACCGGATCGGCCGCCCGGCGTGTTCATCGCGGGGAATGGTTTCCGTTTGGGCTGCTGGGAAAGTTGGGGCCGCACCATCCCCTGCGCAACGGATACGTTTGAGCTGGGGCGATCATCTGCTCCTCAGTTGGCGCCACCATTGTCGAATGGCTCCGGCTCGACGCGCGCCTAAGATGCAACGCCCGGTAACCACCATAAGGGTTTGCAGCAGATCGAAACCTCGAGCCTGCCGGACGAACTCTTTGGAGCGTTCTCGGTCTCCCAACTCCTCCGCTGACCTCGCAAGCTTCAGATAAGCCGCTGCGCGAGCGTTTTTGGGCAAACGTGGCAACTCCGGAATACGCACCGCTAACATTTCCAGTTGCACCCGCTGAATCTCGGCCGCGCGGGTCGCGGTCAGCGATGCCTCGTGTCGCCGGTAGCGATAGAGGCTTTGGTGTAAGGCGCGGAGCGAGAACTGACGCGCCACCCGCAGCCAATAATCCCAGTCCTCCACAAGACGCCAGCGGTCGTCGTACGCGCCAACCGCCTGTCCAACTTCGCGTCGATACATGAAGCAAGCGCCCACGGAATTGACGGACCCCAGTTGATCCGGTTCGGGCGCCGTCCACTTCCCGGTGAACGCGCCGTTCTCGTCGATATCCAACATGTCACAATAGACGAGCCCAATCTCCGGTTCTTGGGTCAGCACTTTCGCCATTTCGGCCAAGGCCGTGGGCTCATACTCATTGTCGTCCGAGGTCCAAGTGAGAAAATCGCCCAAAGCGCGAGCGAACCCCGCGTTGAGCGACCGCGGCAGCCTTAAATTCGTGTTATTGCGCGCCGGCTTAATCCGAGAATCTCGCGCCGCGAGTTGCCCGATGAGCTCAGGCGTCGAATCGGTGGAGCAGTCATCCTGTAGGAGAAGTTCCCAATGCGGGTAGGTTTGCCGTCGCACGCTTTCAACCGCGCCGCTCAAGTAACGCGAACCGTTGTAGGTCGGCAGAACGATGGAAATCAGGACAGGATCGTTCATGAAGCACTTCGGAGTCGCGAACCGACGCTATTTAACGGGTGCCAACCTCACCCACGGTGCAAAGCAAATACCCCTGCTGGAGGCGAATCGGGTCATCATCTGCCAGCGCGTCGAACCACTGTTGCGCGGTCCGGTGCACCTCCGAGTCCACGAATTGTAAAAAGTTCAAGCCGGCTTCACTCCAAAGCGTCCGTTCTGCGATTTGCCGCAAGCCGGCCTTTTCGAACACTGGCCGCAGCGAGGTGCGAGGGATTTCGCGTCCGTACGGCCACACGTTCTCCCCTTCGGCAACTGCTTTGCCCCAACGGTACGGGAGGCAACCGGCGTACGGAACCAACGACACCACTAAGCGCCGGCTGATTCGTGCCAGTTCTCCAACGATCGGGACTAGTTCCTCATCGGTCCAATGCTCCAAGACTCCACTGCTCCAACTCACGTCCACGGCCCGATCCGGCCAAGGCAGCCGTCGAGTAAGATCACACAACGTGGTGCGCGGCTCGGGTAATCCAGACGTCTTGAATAGGGCACGCGCTCGAACCAAAATGGTTTCGCTGAAGTCCGCCAATTCAATCTGCCGGCCCGCCGTAGCGAGTTCCGCAGAGAGTCGAGCCGCACCGCATCCGGTCTCCAAAACGATTTCTCCTGGGTGAGTTAAGTCAGCCAAGGCACGGGCCACGGGCGAACTAAGGGCTGTGACCGGTTCAACGGCCGAATCGTAAATCTCCGCCCACTCCTCCGCGTCGTTCAGTCGATCCGTCCGCCCTTTGACGCGCGGGCGAGTCAGCCGACGTCGGCAACGACGCAGCAAACGTTCCAGCCGAGCGAGCGCCCCGGCGGCCAACTGATTCGGGGTACGTCTCACGCCGCCAATCGCCCTCTCACTCGCCACGGTCCCAAGCGCACCACCGGTCGCGTTCGGTTTGATTTCTCGCGGTCTCGCGCTGAGGCACCGATCACCCAATCGACCGCGAGGTTGCGAAGAACCGCGGAACTGGAAACGACAAGAGTAATTAAGAACAGGTTGAATTGACGCACGACCATTGCGATGGGTGGCAGGGTACCCGGCCGTTCGGCGCAGGTAAAGGCAAGGCGCCCCGCGCGCCCCGCGCCCGTCAATCGGGTCAATCGGTCAATGGAGGTTCCACCGGGTCCACCCGGAAACAGCGAAAGCATTCTTGGCAATGACCACATGCCCCGGGCAGCCTCCGAGGTCTTGAACATCCTAGCCGTAACGCTGTCGCTCGATCCGACGGCACAACGCGAGCGGAGCGCGCCCTTGAGGTTGCTTTGAGGTTGAGCCACTGTGATGACCTCCGAACAATTGACGCGTATCGGGTTCATGAACCGGGTAGAGCCGCCGCGTTGCGGCGGCCCCGCGCAGAGGCGCGGCCTTTCGCAACAACGCGATGGATGAATTCGACGCGTCACTGCGAAAGGCCGGCCAGGAGCTGCGCCATGGCCGGGGACGGCGCAGCGCGCCATCCCTACCATTTGAACGGTTCATGGAGAGCCAAGACCTCCAAAATCCGGATGTGCATCGAG
>DLVS01000827.1 GCA_003445095.1 Verrucomicrobiales bacterium | reverse complement strand
CCGATCCTGGCGAAATACCTCTGACGTTCGGATCGCCCCGGCCGCCTGACCACGCGATTCACCGCCGAAGTCCGATTCCGACTCTTGGTCCGAATTGGCGGATTGGTCCGCTAACGGACTCTGACTGGGTCCGTTGGTCCGGAGATGGCCAAACCGGCTCAAATTCCGGGCAATTCCGGTCCAAATCTCGACTTCCCTTCGTTGGCATACGGCCTGCGTGGGTAGGTTTCGTGAAAGCTTCCACTTTGAAACACGTTCCGGCCCTGGGATCACTGCTTGTCCTGACCTTAGTCGGACACGCGAGCACGTCTTACGGTTCTTTAAACAATTTCGATGTCGTCAATGACACCGGCGACAAGTGCTATGGATTTAGCATTGAACTGGAAGACCTCCACAGCACCGACGTGACCTATACCTACGACTACAATCACTACGGAGCGCCACGAATCACCGAAGACAATTCCGATCCGGCGCATCCCAAGGTCTATGTGCGCTATGAATCCAAACGCAGCGTGGACGGCCAATTTATCTCATTTACGAATCCTCAGGACCCGACCCACCCGCTCGCGCCGACGGATGGCCACGCGTTTACGGATCCATCAGTCAATTTGGGCGGAGAGCATTTTGGGGTCGGCTTTGCCAGCGCTCCCAGCGTCGTGAAATACCATTGGCTCGTGGAGGACCACACCCAACCCGGCACCCTGGTGTTCGGGCCGGCCGTGTATGTGGCGACCCCCAGCTTCGTCTATGTCCCGGCGGTGCCTCCGCCCGTGAACCCCGGCGACCCGGCCGAGGCGCCCGCCCGAATCAACGCGGTCGTTGAACCGTGGGAGCGTGAGGATCACAACGCGGAAAGATATGGTGTGCCGGTATGGGTCAAGGCCTTCAAGACTGTGCAGTCTTCAGGCCGACATATTGAACTCGAGGAATTGCTGACGGAGGATAATCTTGCTCCGAATCGCGGCCGCTGGGAGGGCGACGAGGAGGCGGAAACCGAGGTCGAGTGGAGAATATTTCAAAAACGCCCCGCCAAGAAAGCCGAAGGTGAGGATTTAGCCGGGGGCGACGACCTACCCAACGGTGATGAAACGGTAACTCGGCGATATGAGTTTTATACCTATAACGGACCAACCGATCCGGAAGATGGTGAGGCTCAATGTGAGGATCCACTGGATTGTCCAGATGCCGTGGGAGCCTACATCGGCGCCCAGATGGCGGGATTCAACGTAGTGACACCCTTGGGAATGATTGAACACTTGCAGGACGGGAATGCCTCCGAGGAATATGTTAGCCGCGGTCTCGTGGTTGGTGGCAACACACCCTACGAGGTGAACGTCTCTGGGGGCACCCTGCCGCCCGGGCTCCGCCTCGATAGTGTGACAGGAGTACTGTCGGGGAGGCCCAATTTCGGTGGAAGCTTCTCCTTCACCGTCGTTGCCAAAGATGCGGATGCCGTTCAAGTGACGAAGCAATTCACCCTCGCCGTCACGGCTCCCGTCATTGTCCCGCTGGTTGCGGTGTGGTCGGGAGAACATCTGAGGCTTACCTGGAGTGGTGGCCCCACCCTCCGGCTAGAGCGAGTGAATTCATTGACCAGCGCGGAGTGGACCGAGGTTCCCGGTTCGCTGGGGAGCTCCGAAATAGAGCTTTCTCCGGTCGAAAGCGTCGGTTTCTTCCGGGTGGTTCAGCCTTAGTCCGCCTCGCTTCAATCGGCTCCCGCGGTTAGTCGAGTCCGATCGATTCGAGGTTTACCCCGGTCGTTTCGATCGCAAACTGGCGAGTTATCCAGGCGCCCAGCAATGACGCTCCCGCAAGCAGACAGAGCAGCGTGGTGGTTCCCAGTGAATGGAGGAGGAACGGGAAAAAGAAGGAGGTCAGGACGGCGCCGATCTTCGCGAATGAGGCGGCGAACCCCGCGCCGAGTCCTCGAATCGAGGTCGGGAACACTTCCCCCGCGATGAGATATGTCATCGCATTCGGGCCGGCATTGGTCATGAAATTGAATATCATGAAGCCGCCAAACACGAGGCCGGTTTTCGCCGCTGATCCCACATGATTGGATAGCGCGGCCAAAAGCAGGCCAGCCGCGCAGCCGAGGAAGCCCCAGATTTGTAGGCGAATCCGGCCCACCCGGTCCGCCAGTAACACGGCCGCCAGAATACCGACGATCAGGAGCACGTCGATGAGGGCCGTCCCTTTCGCAGCCAGCATGTCGTTGTGAATCACCCCGGCAAGATTACGCGCCTGGTCGCTACTGGCCCCGATCGTCGCTGCCAGAATCGTCGGCGTGAAGATGCCGATCCCATAAGTGCTCAGATCTTGGAGGAACCACGGCACGGCCGCGAGAATGGTGGCACGTCGATTCTTACCCTGGAACAGCTTGGTGCGGGGCGCCTGGGGCCTAGACGCACGAGATCCCAGGTGCCCCGAGTCAAGCTTCACGGCCTTGGGATAACGCGGCTCTCGATGAAGCAGGCGTTGGGTTTCCCGCTCTGCTTCACTGATTCGGCCTTGAGCGACGAGCCAGTGGCTGCTCTGCGGAATGAAGAATCGCCCGATCAATACGAGAAGCGCGGGCACAATCGCGGAGGAGAACATCAGGCGCCAATCCCCGACGGATTCCCTCGAACTCAAGATCACAAAGCCTAGGGCCGTGCCGGCGAGGGCGCCGACCGCCTGAAACCCAAATGCGCTCAACACCAATCGCCCACGCATCGCACTGGGGATGCTCTCGGAAATTACCAGATGAGCCGTGGGGTAATCGCAACCTAGCGCCAGGCCCATCCCAAAAAGGAAGACCACCAGCCAAAAAAAGCTCGGAGCGATCGACACCAGGACGAGGAACAACGTAAAGATCGCCATTTCGGCGATGAACATTTGTTTGCGCCCGAGAAGATCCGCCAAGCCGCCGAGGGCCGTGGCACCGACGAGAATGCCGGCGAGCGTGGCGGCGGCAATCATGCCTCGTTCGACGTTATTCAACTGGAATTCGAGCACGATCAAGGGCAGGGCGACGCCCGTCATAAACACCACCAGTCCTTCGAAAAACTTTCCCGCAGTGGCGAGCCACCAAATGCGCCATTGCATGCGGGTCATCTGCGGGTCGGGCACATTCGTGCCGTCGCTCCAGAATGGCGTTTCGTCGATGTATTGCTGGACGGTCTTCACAAGAGAGCGCGCCGACCACGCGGAGCGCCGGGCCGCAATCAGACGGAGGTTACGATTCCGTCTCAAGCAAGTTGTCGCTGGTGAGGTTTGGATCGTGGGAACAGGAAGCAAGTCATCGCCGAGTCGCGAATCGCCTCATCTGAACATGACTGAGTTGTTCGTTTCCGAGATTCGCCAGCCGTTGGTCGCCCGGTCGATCACGAGGAGTCGTCCTTGGGAAGGTGTGGCCGTCGTTACAAATGCGAGAACCCGATTCGCATTCTGAACTTCGAGACGCACCAATTTGCCAGCCCGCCGACTCACAATCCAGTCAGCCAACCAATCGGTGGGAGCCTTCGTGAACGTTGGCGGAGGTCTAACCTGCCGGTTGTCCCTCAAGAGTACGCGAATGTTTCGGAAGTCATCTCGGGGCAATTGTCCGACCACCTTCGGCTGGCGACTCGACCAGATGAGTGTCACTCCGGCAGCCACCGTCGCGATGACTCCTCCAATCAAAAGCCGAGTTCGTTTCGCCATGCTACCAGGTTACGACTACAGGCACCGGCATAACCCAAGACGGGCGACGATCGACGCGGCCCAATCCGCTTACTTGGCTGGACGATATCCCAACAATCGGGCGGGTAGCAGCAAGACCGAGCGGACCAGGGCAAAGGCTGCATGGACGCAGATAAAAATCAGTCGCACCGGCAGCGACACCAACCAGACCAACGGCGCCAACACCAACGCTAACAGGGCGAGTGGCCAGCAGAGAATGAATAGGATGCACCAAGCCACGAAGAAGATCAGGACCTTCATGTTCACCAGAACACAGCACGGTCACCAAAGTTTCCAGTCGATTCGGCCGGCCATTGCATTTCGTTAGTTCTCCTTCCTGTGAAGACGGTGGGCGCAGGGGTTGTGTACACCCACACCTCGGCCGGCTTCGTCCCGCTGGTTTACATTCGACACAACGGCTCATCCTCATCACGTCTGGAAGATTCTGTGAAACCCGCAGCCCTTTCCGGGGTCCAACAACTGGACACCCCGAAACGCGACGGTGCCACCGTCTCACGGGCGTCCCGCCTGGGGTTTTGGAATCGGCGGGACGCTCAATCCCCATAAAAACTCTGAAACAGGAAGGCGCGGATGCGACCAAGGTCGTTTCCCATCTCCCTTTCCAAGCACTCCATTGACGTAGTTCCGCCGCCAAAAAAGACGGGACTTTATCGTCGCTGCGCCGCGCGAGTACTGAATTTCGGCGATTGAGAATCCTGGCGCGGCGACCTGCTCAACCTGCATGAATTTGGAGAGAATTCGCGCACGCCTGGCTGGCGGATTCGATAACTCGCCACCCAAAACCTGTCTCCCACTCCGCTCGAAGCGCTTCCATCGGATCAACCCGGGCAGCGCGCAGTGTTGGCACGAGACAGGCAACCAACGAAACCAACGTGAGGGTTAGGGCGGTGGCGGCGAGCGTCGCGCCGTGGAGCGGCGGGACATTGAAGAGCAGATTTTGCATCGCGCGCCCGGCCAGCCATGCGCCCACGATTCCCAGGATTGTACCGGCGGCGAGTAGGCGCAAGCCCAGGGGCAGGAACTGGTGGCCGATTTGTTTGGGCAACGCTCCCAGGGCCATGCGGACGCCGATTTCACGACGACGTTGCGCCACGGCGTAGCTCAACACTCCGTAGGTTCCGAGGGCGGCGAGCAAAAGCGCGACACCCGCGAATAGGCTGGCGAGCAACGCGGGCGATCGCCGGGCCGCCAGGCTATCGGCGATGCGCGCGTCCATGCTGCGAAGATCGTTAATCGGCAG
>DLVS01000560.1 GCA_003445095.1 Verrucomicrobiales bacterium | reverse complement strand
GGGGGCAGTGCCAAGATGCGCCCGATCGCCTTTCACGCCTACGCCGATGATCACCGGGGGTACCTCTCGCCCAGTGAAACGTCGGCCGCGGATCCTCACGCTACCCGCTGGGTCGATGGCATTATGTCGCCACTCTACGCCGGGACGATGAGTGAATTGACCAATCGGCAGATGTTAATCGCGCCCGGGCCGGGACATCTGGGTCCGTACGTCAAGGCGGCCGAGGTGTTTCATTGTCCCAGCGACCGGAGCCGCACGAACCTGACGCGTCAGCGAGGCCCCTTGCGCGTGCGCAGTTACTCGATGAACCAGTACATGGTGTTGGGCGACGGTATCGCCATTTTGCCGGACAGCGGGTATGTTTATACCCGGACGGCGTTCGTAAAGTGGGATGATTTTCAGCGCACCTCGCCGGCGCACTTGTGGGTGTTCATCGACGAACACGAACTGACGATCCGAAACGGTTGTGCCCTCGGCCCGTTCGCGCGCCCGGCTCAACGCCGGCATCAGCAAGCCAGCGAGAATAGCGATGATGGCAATGACCACCACACCAAGAACTCAATCAGAGTGAAGGCCGTCCTCTTGCTTCCCGCTCCTCGCTTCTCACTCCTCACTCCTCACTTCACGGCTTTCGCATCCGATAGAACCGGGTAACTTCTGGAGGCGGCAAAAGAATCTCGGTCCCGGACGCTTCGGGAATGGCTTGCCAATAAGCCTCCGGGCCTAATTCATCGGTGAACTCCAGGATCCAACTGGCAATGGCCGCTGGCCAACTCAAGCGCAACCCATCCTCAGCCATCTCGGGAATCAGCGGAATCACCGGCGGCAAACCGGCGCCGATGGGTTCGCCGGGTAGCGGATTCCAGTCGTAGGCGGCCAATTCAAAGGCGGTCGTAAAGTTGGTGTCGGGTCGCACGTAGCGAAACCATCCGAAATGGGCACCATCGTCCACCGAAAACCGAAAACCGATGATTACTTCCGTGCGATTTCTCCAAAATATGCCAGGGAGGCCTTTGGTGATGTCGACGAATCGCCAGGGCAAGCCCTCGGCAAATCGCGCTGCATCGTATGCTCCCAAACCGATCCAGTTGCTGCCACCTTCCGTGAGAAACTCTGGGCTATTAACCGAAATCGCCTCATCCTTTTGAAAGGGAACTCGAGTGGCGCTGGCTTTCAAGTGCTTACCGCCACCGTAACTGCGAAGTCCGAGGTCCACTCGATAATACTCTTGGGTGGGATCATCAAAGCGGCTTGCCGCGTAGCTATAGTCAAATTCATTATGCCCGTCTCCATTAAAGTCGAACTCAGCGGCAATCCCGTTGGTAGTTATTGGAGCGTCTAGCGGGCCGGAGCGAGCACCTGTGCCACCAAGAATCATCGACGTAATCGAACTTATCAATAGTAGATGTTTCATATGAATACTCGTAAACGTCTTAAATGGCCTTTATGCTGTCTATGGTCCCGCGGTTCTCGGAATGAGTAAGAATCCCCGCGGTGACCCCGACAGGGTGCCGACGCCGACTATGACATCGGTGTCGCTAATTGCATGGGCCGATTGCAATTCCCACCCTGATCCATGAGTGAAATGGCGGTCATTGAGATCTTTCCAAACGCCCGAGTGAAAGACCGCCTTCCTCTGAGGATCAGTGGCCGACACACCAGACCAACCCACAACCCTTAACTTTGAGTTGATTCCAAGGGCCTCACTTTGCGGATCAAAATCCAAAACGCGCTTCAGAGTTTGGAGGTCTACTGGGGCCTCTGGAATTCCCGCGCCGTTTGGACCCCAAATGGTCGCTTGCCAGGGTACCGTCGAAGTTGCGCGGAAGCTTCCACTAGCCCGAGAAACCGGGCTTGGTGGATCACCACTATACACCAGCGAAACGGCATTTGCGACGCCCTCGCCCGTCGCATTCGCGTAGCCATCCGGCACCTGCAACCAATCGGTCGTCGTGAGCAAGGCGCCGTTGCCGGTATTGCTAAACGGGCGCTGGATGCTATCACCGTTGCCCAGAAAGAGGCTGCAATAACCGACAATCACTCCAGCGTCATTCACCGCCTTGGCCTCACCAATGCGGACGTTTGCGATGTCCTGGGCCGAAAAGTTGACGCTTAAGTCCACCGGCGTGCTCGTCCCCACCCACAGGGCCGGCCGAGTCCACAGACTCACTGCGGTGGAGCTGTAACCCACCGAGCGCGCGGCGTTTGGGCTAATCCCCCACGCTAAACTCGGCCCGGTGGTTCCGTCGAAATGCGGAAGCTGGATGCCGCCCGAGGCATTATCGAGCATCCGGTAGGCGGCGGTGCCCAATGAGCCCACTACCTTGGCCCGGTCCACTGCCTGCGTGCTTGCCCGGAAGCTGATTCCGTAAGGCCTGAAGACTAGGCCGAAATCGGTGGCAGGCGCGATCGAAGCTGAGGTCCAGAGGGCACCATGCGTCAGCGCCGGGGACGAGCTATTCGTTTTCCAGATCGACCATCCCACTGCTTGGGGCGGAGTCGCCCACGCGCCACTGGTACCGATCACTCCGGCATTTACCGCCAACCCGGCCGAATCATAGGTGATAAAGCTACCCGACCCGGCAATCTCGAGAACGCTCCATAGCGGTCCATCGTAGATGAGGATGTTGGCGCTCGTGGAAACTCCCGGCGCGTTTGCTGTGGGGCTCGACCCCAGTCGGCAAACGATGATGTTTTGTTCGGTAAGAGTGTCGGCGATGGTGATCATTGTCGTTCGTGAGCTGGCGGCAACGTGCGTGTCCGTCACGCCACAGGTTGGTTCGGAGAGCCGTGTTCATCGGGTTTCCTCGGAGGTTCCTTCCCATCAATTCGCGTTTTGTGGTTGAACGCCACGCAATCCGAGTACCGCGCGCCCGTGCCGCCAAAAATGTCGAGGGCGCTGCCGATGGTTAGATGAATCCGTCCGCGACCAAGTTGCTCAACTCGTTCCAAGTCTTTGAGCGACCGGGCGCCGCCGGCGTAGGTTGTCGGGAGAGGTGATCCTTCGGCCAGCCGAGTCACGAGTTCATCGTCAATTCCGCGGCACAGGCCTTCGACGTCGACGGCATGCACGAGGAATTCGGCACAGTGTGCGGACAGGGCTCCGAGAGTTTCCTTCGCCACTTTGAGATCGGTGAATTTCTGCCAGCGATCGGTCACGACGAAGTAGTCGTCGCCGCGTTTCCGGCAACTGAGGTCAAGCACGAGGCGATCGCGGCCGATGCGAGCCACCAATTCCCGCAAACGATCCGTGTCGAGCCGTCCCTCGCGGAAAACCCAAGACGTCACGATCACGTGGGAGGCTCCGGCGTCGAGCCACGTGGCGGCATTGCCCAAGGTTACGCCGCCCCCAAACTGCAGTCCACCGGGCCACGCCGTTAGGGCGTCGCGAGCGGCGGCTTCGTTGCCGGGTCCAAGGGAAATTACGTGGCCGCCGCGCAGATCATCGTGCCGATAAAGCTCCGCAAACCAGCGGGGTGGTCGGTCGGAGACGAAGTTGGTCTGAACTCCCTGGCCGTGGTCGGACAAGGTGCCGCCCACAATCTGGACGACTTTTCCTTCCCGCAAATCGATACAGGGCCGAAACACCAAACCAAGGTAGGCCCTGGCTGAAGAAAGTTCGACTCCAGAACGGGCATCCCGTGTCGTCGTAGCGCAGGCGGGCGCGCGCCCAGAAGCGGTTGAAGATACCGGAGCGCGCGCTCCGGTATCCCTAAGCCAGAGTGCGAGGTAATGCAGAAGGATCCGCCCTTAGAGGCTTGGGTAGATCCACTAGGAGTGGTGCTTCGCCAGACTGAGTTCCGCGCGTGCAACCTTTTGTTGCACCTGCAACAAAAGGTCGTACTGCTGACCCAACAACCCAGCCAGCAACCATTTCAGGCCTGTGCCTCAGCACAGGCCGGCTAGCAGTCGGCGAAACGGCGGACAAGGCTGTCTACGTTACACTCTTCGCTCACCACGAAGGCTTGCGTGCGAGACGGCGCTTCCGGCTCCATTGATCCATGAAGCCTGGGTTCGACGAAGCGGCTATCTTGGCGATTGAGCGGCCGGACCCGCGGCTATGGACCTACTACGTTCTTTGCTGCCTCGCCGCCTTTCCGCTAGCTCCCATCCTGCTGCCGATCCACTGGTTCCGCTACCAAACAATGCGATACCGGTTTACGGACCAGGGCGTCTCCATGAGCTGGGGCATCCTGTTTCGCCGGCAAGTGCTCCTGAACTATGCGCGGATTCAGGACATTCATTTGCGCTCGAATGTGGTCGAACGGTGGCTGGGGCTGGCTCGGTTGTTCGTTCAAACCGCGAGCGGCAATACGTCCGCTGAAATGACGATCGAGGGGCTGACCCAGTTCACGGAGGTGCGAGATTTCCTCTACTCGAGGATGCGAGGGGTCAACGACCCGCAGGCGGGGGCTAACCACGGCGGGAACGGGCCGGTCACGGCCGGTGGCGCGGACGTTTCGGGCGAACTGACGGGCGTGTTGCGGGAGGTGGCGGCTGAGTTGCGGGCGCTGCGTCAAGCCTTGCCGCCGCCGGCAACCCCATCGGCGGAGCAATCCCATGTTTGACCGCTGGAGTGGATTCTTGATGCATTGGCTACGGGTCCCGCCGCGGCCGGATCCGCCGGTGGGTGGGCTCGGTTCGGAACGCATTTTCCGGTCAGGGCGGAACGCCTTTCGATTGAGCATGACGCTGTGGGCGATCACTCAGTTGTTCGCGCTGGCGGGCTTGGTTTTCTGGCTCTGGATGCTTGGCCACGTGAAAGCGCTGCGGCATGAGGATTCACCTCCGGCCGCAGTAGCAACGGCCGCGAACGAGTCTCCCACCGACGAGGGAGCCGTGCCGAAGACCCAGCGAAAGAAAAGGTCGAAGGTTCCGCCCCGCGAAGTCATCGCGAGGATCGCCCGGAAGACTCCGGACATGGCGTTCTGGGTACTGAATGCCATTGAAGGCGCGTCTCTGTTGGCGTTTCCAGTTCAGATCCCGGTAACGTACGCGATTCGCCGATTAGAGTTCGAACAGCGCTGGTACATTGTCACCGACCGAAGCCTGCGACTCCGCAGCGGCATCTGGAAAATGCAGGAGATCACGATGAGTTTTGCCAATCTCCAACAGATCACCGTTACCCAGGGTCCGCTCCAACGGCTACTTGGGCTGGCGGACGTGCGAGTGCAATCGGCGGGTGGAGGAGGCGGAGGCGCGGAGGCGCATAAGCGAAGCCAGGACACGGGTCACTTGGGCTACTTCCGCGCGGTGGACAACGCGGAAGAAATCCGAGACTTAATCACCGAGCGGCTCCGGCGATTCCGCGAGAGCGGCCTTGGTGATCCCGACGAGAACCACCGATCGACGGGAGAACCTGCATCCCTTGGGGCTGCGCCGGACGTGTTAGCCGCCGCTCGGGAATTGTTGGCCGAAGCGAAGGCTTTGAGGAGCGCCGTTGGAGCGCCGCCAGTAGTTGCAAAGACATCGGGGCAGAATCCGCGGCCATAGTCTGCCTGGCGGAACTGGCCCATTTGGTTCGCTGGTGCGGATTCGGGGGATCACGGACGTGTGATCACTGCCTCCAGCGCTGGTGCGGACTTCGGAGAGGCTTTCGCGAAATCTTGTCCGACGAGCGCGGCGACTGTGGCGGCGACTTGGGCTTGGCGAACCAGGGGAACGCCAGTTCGTTCACCGAGGGCTGGAGTGTCAGGTCCGATCACTGCCAGCCACATGTAGGCGGAATCGACCATTTCTCTACCGTGGTTCTTCCAGGCGACCGGGGCTGGACCGCGTCCATGGTCGACGGTGATGACGAACGTGGTCTGATCGCGGTATTCAGGCATCGATTGGACTAAGGTCCAAAGGTCGCCGACGAAACGGTCGAATTCATGGGCCGCGCGCAAATAGCGTTCATAACTGCCTTCGTGCGCCCAGTCGTCGGTTTCGCCGAAGGACACGTACAGGGCCCGCGGCTTAAAGGTCTTCACGGCATATTTCGCCGCATACCCGACGAAGGTGTCGAGCAACACGCCGGACCAGACGGTCCGACCGTGTTCCACCATTTCAGTGAGCGCGGCGGGGACGGGGAGAGCGCGGGTTCCATCCGGCGTGGCAAAGCCGCTCCATACGGGGAATCCGGCTCGCGGAGCGTTAAGAATCCAGGGGAGCGTGTCCCAGTTAATGACGGCGACGACGCGGCCTTGGAAGCCGGGCTGAGCGTTCAGCCACTCGAATACGTTCGTGTTCGCATTGAGCACTTTGTCATTACTGTCGATGGCCGGGTCAGCAAATCCGGTGAGGAACTCATTGTAGCCCGGGTAAGAAAAGTTGCGTCCGTTGGTTACGCGAACCTCGCTGCCCCGGGCTCGATTGCCCCAAATTTGCCCCTGTCGAGCAACCGTGCCCCACAGAAAAGGAAATAGGACCTCACGACGCGCCGTTGCCTCCGGCCGCCAGAACTCGGCTCGCAGCGCGTTGGTGTTGCTGATGTTGCCGAATTCTTTCGAGAGCAGGATTTCTTCGGCTCCTTGGAAGACCTCTTCTTGGCGCAGTCCGTCGGTGGTGAGCAGGAAGACGTTTCGCGTTTTTAGTTCGGCTGCTTGGATCAGGTGCGGCATCGCGAGCAACACGAGCAGGCTGATCGCCGGGCGGAGCAGGGGAGGGATACGAAAGAGGTAAGATCGCAACGTCATCAAGCGAGGCTAAGGAAGTCATCGAACGCGAACAAGCGGCGTCGCTGGCGCTCTGTCCATGGCGTCGGGTTTCCGACCTGCTCTGCCGAAGCAGCGCCTCCACCAGCAACTTTGGATCGGCGGATCCGTAGACTAAGTACGAAGTTCGAACTATTGGCTCAAGCGTTCGATGATTTGGCCGAGGCGAATTAGGGCGTTCTCCACTCGCTCCGACCACGTGGCCCCGCAACTGAGGCGAATAAAATTCTGAAACTGTTGGGTGGCCGAGAAAATGGGTCCGGGAGCAACGGTGATCTTCTCCTGTAGGGCTTGTTCAACCAATTCGATCGCGTTGACCGATGGCGCCAATTCTACCCAAAGGACCCAGCCTCCTTGAGGACGAGTGACTTTGGTGCCGGGCGGAAAGCAGCGAGCAACGGCTTGTTGATATTGCTGCATCTGATTAGCGTAGGCGCGCCGGATTCGACGCAGGTGATGGCTGTAGCCCCCGTTCGCCAGAAAATCGGCGATGGCGAATTGTGGCAACGTGGCCGTTCCGGCAGAGGTCACGAATTTGAGCTCCCGCACTCGCTCGAAGAAACGACCCGGAGCAATCCAGCCAATGCGGTAACCCGGCGCGAGGGTCT